>NZ_CATNHG010000140.1:0-11047 GCF_950097965.1 Bacillus sp. T2.9-1 | reverse complement strand
AACAGTGGTTAGATAACCAATTAACTACCAATGGATATGATAATGTAAAGCGTATACTTTACGCAGATTGGCGAGAGAGTGAAGGCATACATGTAAGTCCTAAATAAAATTTGTTAGGATAAGAGCATTTCTTGGTGAATATAAACTTTAGTCTTCAACAATCAGGCGCTTTAATGAAGTAACTAAAGCCTAATTTTTCACTTATAACACCGAGAAATTAGGCTTTTTATATTTTGATTTCCTTAACGTTGTAAATCCGCATTTTCCTGACGCTACCCCTAAATAGGGAATTTCTTTTTCATGAATATATACTGGAACATTCCACTTATTAACAAGGGTCTGTAATGCGCCAATATGATCAAAATGAGCATGGGTTAAAATGATTGCTAGTGGTTTCTTCTCGTTGAAAAGTTGTTTTGTGTTTTTTAGGATAAACGACGCTGAATAGGGTATTCCTGTATCGATAAGGACCCAATCCTCTTTCTTCGGTCCTAATCCTGCAATATAGGCTATATTAGCAATTGCTGTTCGATAACCAAATACATTTTCTGCAATTTTCATTTCATGCCTCCACTTTTTACTTTTAGTGTGACCAAATCAATAAAAGAAACACCTCTTTTATAGTAGAGTTATTCCTTAACCTGTAGTGTAAAAAGAGTACTTAAAATAAAATTATTGATAATTGATAGGAAAAGGTGTACGATACAGTTAATTAAATAGTTATGATTACACAATACGTGTAATCGCCTTCGGGGTCGGGTGAAATTCCCAACCGGCGGTGATGAGTGTTCGTAAAACTCTAAGCCCGTGACCCGTTTTATGAGATTGATTATTGGCTAATTGCAATACTTTTTATTCGAATGATATAGCTAATTTATAAAACGGTGGATTTGGTGAGAAACCAAAGCCGACAGTAAAGTCTGGATGGGAGAAGGCAAATAACAGTAAACAATATGGTATGAATTATAGAATGAAAAGATTTTTCACAATTCTTTTTCCTGTTTTTCTATGGATTTGTTTTGTTGTATTTGGTGATGCTGTATAGTGGTGTGTTTTAGTTGACGTAATATGTGCTAACTATACGAAAGCTAAGAATCGTTCTTCCTTTTTTTCAAAAAGGATTTTGAATGATGTCCATTGACAGTGTTAGTTACAAACAACAATCGATAAAAGACAGCTTTTCTCTCATACAATACGTTTATTTAAGTATGTACTTGGCCCCGTATAAGTTTTTATACGGGGTTTTATGATGTTTTTTTCAGGGACTTTTAGAATTTAGTTCTATCCATTAAAAATGGTTGACCCCCATTAGCTATTTAAGAGCTTTAAAATACACGTTGTAGAAAGGAGGAAATTCCCCTTGTTTACTGGACTAGTCGAAGAATTAGGTGTTGTGAAGCATAGTAAAAAGACAGGGCATACGATTTCCATAGTGATTCAAGCAGAACAAATTATGGAGGATATGAAAATCGGTGATAGTATTGCCGTTAACGGTGTATGCTTAACGGTTACTTCCTTTGACTATAATTTATTCACAGTCGATGTTATGCCAAACACTTATAATGATACAACTCTTAGACTTCTAAGTAGTGGCACAGGCGTTAATTTAGAACGAGCGATGGCTGCTGATGGAAGGTTTGGTGGGCACTTTGTGTCTGGACATGTTGATTGTACAGGTACGATTATCTCCACACAAAAAGTGGAAAATAGCACATTGGTAGAAATTCAAATTCCAGAGAATCAAGTGCATCTAACCATGGATAAAGGGTCTATCACCGTTGACGGAACGAGTTTAACCATTTTTAAAACGACTCCTACTTCTATTTTCGTATCGCTCATCCCCCATACTTCTAAAGTCAGTATGATTGGGAATAGACGAAAAGGTGAGCTTGTTAATATTGAATTTGATCTTTTGGCCAAATATTTTTATTCCTTTATGAATAGAGACAAAGATCCAGTCGTAAAAAAAGAATCAAACCTAACTGCTTCCTTTTTAAGAGAAAATGGTTTTTAATCATGAATTTATACTATGAAAGGATGAAAACGATGTTTGATTCCATTGAAAATGCTTTAATTGATTTAAAAAAAGGTAAAGTTATCATTGTTTGTGATGATGAAGATCGAGAAAATGAAGGAGATTTCATTGGATTGGCAGATCATGTTACACCAGAAATGATCAATTTCATGGCAAAAGAGGGTCGTGGTCTTATTTGTGTTCCCATCCAACATGCTTTAGCAGATAAACTTCAACTCCCTCCGATGGTGACAAATAGTAGTGATCCGAGAAGCACTGCATTTACAATTAGTATTGACCATAGAGAGACATCAACAGGAATTAGTGCGTTTGAACGTGCCCATACAATAAGCAAATTGGTTGATGCAGGCGCAATTGCTGATGATTTTACAAGACCAGGTCACATCTTTCCTCTCATCGCAAAAGATGGTGGCGTGCTAAACCGCAATGGACACACAGAAGCAGCTGTTGATTTGGCGATACTTGCAGGAGCAAAACCAGTTGGAATTATTTGTGAAATTTTAAAAGAAGACGGAACAATGGCAAGAGTGAAAGATTTAAAGTTGATTGCTGAAAAATTTGATTTAAAAATGATTACCATACAGGATTTAATTCGATATAGACAAAGTTTATTACAAAAGGTGGAATAAATAATGAAACAAGTATTTGAAGGAAATTTAATTGGAACTGGCTTAAAAATTGGGATTGTTGTGTCCCGTTTTAATGAATTTATTACTACTAGACTTTTATCAGGAGCAGAAGATGCGTTAAATCGTCATGGAGTAAACGAGAATGACATTTCTGTAATGTGGGTTCCTGGTGTATATGAAATTCCTTTAGCTGCCAAAAAACTAGCTGCGTCTGGTAAATATGATGCGGTTATTACACTTGGCACTGTTATTCGTGGCGCTACACCTCATTTTGATTATGTAAGTAATGAAGTCGCAAAGGGTGTGGCTAATGTTTCGTTAAGTACGGAAATCCCTGTTATCTTTGGTGTTCTGACTACGGAAAATATTGAGCAAGCGATCGAACGAGCAGGCACGAAAGCTGGAAATAAGGGCTGGGAAGCTGCAGTTAACGCGATTGAAATGGGTAATTTATATAGCCAGTTAACAAAAGCTTAAAAAATAAAAACCTATAAGCGAGATAATCACTCGCTTATAGGTTTTTATTTCAAATATTACAATGGGATATATGAAAGTAGCATTCCACCAACTACACCTGTAATAACAATGATCCATGATGGAAGCTTCCAATAAACTAACATCGAAAATAAAATGGCTGCAAAAGCAAAATCGCTTGCCTGTAAGACACTACTAGTCCAAATAGGGTGATAAAATGCAGAGATTAGAATGCCAACAACTGCTGCATTTACCCCCATTAAAGCACCTTGAATTTTCGTGTTCTTTCTGAAGGAGTTCCAGAATGGAAGTGTTCCAACAACTAATAAAAAGGCTGGCAGGAATATGGCGAATGTCGCAAGTAGTCCCCCTCCCCATCCATTCAGAACTGTTCCAATATATGCAGCAAATGTAAACAAAGGACCAGGAACTGCCTGTGTTGCACCGTATCCTGCAAGAAATGCTTCTTCGCTTAACCATCCACCAAGGACAAATTCACGCTCTAAAAGAGGCAAAACTACATGTCCTCCTCCGAATACAAGAGAGCCAGATCGATAAAAACTATCAAACATGGCAATCCATGGGTATGTAAATAGCTCGCGTATTACTGGTAAAAGGAAAAGAAGGGCAAAAAATAATAATAAAGAAACACTTGCTACTCTTTTTGAAATTGGAAAAGTAACTTCTTCTTGAACTTGCTGCATTGTTTGCTGTTTATATAGAAAATAGCCGATTAAAGCTGAAAATATAATTACCCCTACTTGGGAAAAGACACTTTGCCATAAGAGTGTAAGCACTAATGCAAAGAGTGCAATCGTCTTTCTTTTTAGGTCTGGTGTTAAATTCTTGGCCATACCAAGTATCGCATGGGCAACAATCGCAACTGCAACTATTTTAAGACCATGTATCCAACCTGCATTCTCTATATCTAAGACCTCTATTACACTAGCAAAAATCATCAAAGCAATAACAGAAGGTAATGTAAAGCCTAAAAAAGAAATGATCCCGCCGAGGAGTCCTCCCCGTAAAATTCCTATCCCTATTCCAACCTGACTGCTCGCTGGGCCAGGTAGAAATTGACAAAGAGCTACTAAATCAGCATAGCTTTTTTCGTCTAACCATTTCCTTCGTCGTACATATTCATTGTGAAAATAACCTAAATGTGCAACTGGCCCTCCAAATGAAGTGAATCCTAACTTTGTGGAAATAAGTAAAATTTCTAAAAAAGTTTTACTTTTCTTCCATTGTTTTTCTTTTTCCAATGAGATACCTCCAATAAAATTAGTAATCTTTATCATATAGGAGGATATCTTTTTAACCAAGTTAATTAACGAAAAATTTACAAAAAATTAATAAAACGTCCAATGAAGAAATAGAATGTTCTCATTTCATCATTGAACAGTTTAGTTAACATAATGTTATTATCATAAACTTTCGATTGCTTTACTCACAGCTATCGTCAATTCTTCTGCAATCTCCTCTAATTTAGGCTGCATGATATTATTCGTTACATTCGGAAAAGTTCCTGTAGAATTTATTTCTAAATAACCCGTCATTTTTGTATAATTTTCATTCTTCACCTCTACCATAAAATAGCCATTGCCTTCAAAATGCTCATTAATCCCAACTAATTCAAAAGTAACCTTTGATGGTTCTTTCCATTCTAATATCTTTACTTTCATTTCCACTTTCTTCTTAAAAAGCCCCATATCAATTTTGAATTCCCAAGTAGAAACCGTATCGTTTATGATTTGATGGTAGATGTAGCCAGGTACTAAAGGAGCCCAGTTATTCATGGAGCGAACAAAATCCCAAACCTTTTTTGCGTTAGCGTGGACGATAATTGAATGCTTTTTACTTGGCATCGAAAAACACTTCCCTTATCTTTCATTGACAGACTAATCCCTTCTCTTGATGTAAGCACATGGGATATGGCCTCACTGCAAAGAAAAGGGATTATGTTTAGATCATAGACTATTTATATATATATTCTGTCAAATGTTAGATTATGAATTAGAATGATTTTAAGTTTACATAATATTATTATGGTATCTCTACATGTATTCTGAAATCTCTAAATCCATTGCCTTTTCCTTTTGCGAATCGGAAACATGTGTGTATTTTTGGGTTGTATTTAAATTTGTATGTCCAAGTAGCTCTTGTACAGTTCGGATATCTCGACCATCCCGCACTAAATGTGTTGCGAAGCTATGTCTTAACTTGTGACTAGATATTCCTTTTTCCTTCCATTTTAACTCTGGATATTCCTTTCCCATTTGATCGATAATCCGTTCTGTAATTTCTTGAATTCTTCTTCGAGAAATTCGCTTCCCTCGTCTTGAAATAAAGAGCGCATCCTCCTGCCCTTTCATTGGATAAATCCTATTTTCTTCTATATATAATTGTAATTCTTCCATTAGCCTTTTAGGTAACGGAATATACCGAGACTTATTTCCCTTTCCCAGTACGTGAATACCTCTTTTTTGATTAATAGAAGACAGATTTAAAGAATGGATTTCCATCACCCGAAGACCTGCAAACGCCATGAGGCCAAGAATTACTTTATTTCGTCTTTGATGCTGTTTTTGTGATACCTTTCCGACCATTTCAAAAAAGGACTTTAATTCGTTTTTTTCTAGGTAACTTGGCAGTTTTCCCTTTTGTTCTTTTGCGCTTTCCAAATCGATTGCTGGATTTTTTTGAACAAGCTCATAATCTACCAAACATTTATAAAAAGATCGAATAGCCGTTAATCTTCTATTTCTCGAACTAGAAGAATTTGCACGCTTCGTTTTTAATTCATTCATAAATAGGGTAATTTGTAATTTCTTCACCGTACTTAAATCCGTATATTCCTCCTTTTTGCGTGTAATAAATTCTAAAAAGAAATAAATATCCCGTAAATAATTTTCAATCGTAAATATACTGTAATCTTTATTATCCATTTCAGTCCGAAAAAGGGTTAGCTCTTCTTCATACCACGTAAATAATGTTTCCTTTGTAATCATATGTATATCCACCTAATTTATAAAGTAGTAATTTTAGTATACTATATTTCTTAAATAACCGCACATAAGAGATATTATGCGCGGTAATGTTGTTAAAACTCCTACGAAAGAATGAATTATCTATTTGTATGTAATGATCAATATCATTTTATCACTAAAATTGGGATAATTAAGGATAATGATGAGAGGTGATTGGATGAAGCTTCTATTTGATCTGCTTAGCCTATTAAATTTTTTCGATGCTATTTTTTCCTAGCTTGGAATTAAATGAAATCAAATAGCTGAATCTAATCCTCTGACGAATTATTATCTATGGGAGAATTCACCTTCTTTATTCCTTATTGTTAAAATTAGCATTATCCTTTTTTCTCCTATACTTAGCTATCTAATATTATAGTGAAAATAGGCGTTTTTGGATTTTCATACTGTCAATTCCATTAATGCTATATTCCTCTATCCTCCTTTTACATATAGTTTGGATCTCGAAAGCTATTAATTAATCATAATTATATTATGTAAACAAAATTAATTCTGTCTTTTCAATCGGTTAAATATTAAAATAGTTATATACAATATATAAGGAGCTAGAATATGAGTGTACATAAAGAAATTACTAAACATGTAGAACAAGTGAATTCTCGCGTTATTCGTTATAAACAATTAGATCAACTGCGCGAATCCTTCATCGAAGAAGCGTTATTGCTTTGTAAAGCTGGGGAGACTTTTTCTGTTGGAAAAATAAATGTAGTGACGGAACAAATCAATGAGTTAGCTAGACTTGGTGTTGTTCCAACAAGAAAGAAAGTGACTAAAGAAATGGTTATTGATTTTGTTAATCGTTCTAAGTAAAAGAAAAAGCGTTAAGAGGAATTTCAACTATCTTCCAACGCTTTTTTGGTATCTTTATTCGTAATTTTCCATGAATGGATGAAATCTAAAAATGGCCTTTCCAATAACAGCATCTTTTGAAATACATCCAATTTGCCTGCTATCCATACTATTTTGCCGATTATCACCTAGTACAAATATATGATCCTTAGGCACTTTGATTTTGATATTTTCTGTTAATCTTTGATTAGGAAGCAATTGGCTCTTATTTTGCTTTAAATAGGGTTCCTCGTATTTTTGTCCATTTATATAAAGAGTGTCATCTTGGATTTCAATCGTATCATCTGGTAAGCCAATAACTCTCTTAATGTAATCTTCTTTCTCAATCGGAGAATGAAAAACTATTGTATCAAAATGCTTTATATGACCTATTTTTGAGACAATAACTCGATCTTGATTTTCATATGTAGGCTGCATAGACTGACCAACTACTTTAACAGGAGTAAATATAAAGTTCCTGCATAAAAAGACAAAAACTAATGCACATACTAGAGCGATAATCCATGATTTTAGCTCTTTCTTAAATTCAGTATTATTTATATTAGCTCCTCCTTCCTAGTTGTCTTCCTTTCACTAATTTATACATGAGAATGTCGTCTACGTATTCATTTTCGGCAATTTTAAATTCATTTAGCTTACGACCTTCTTCTACAAAACCCATCCTTTTGTACAACGAAATTGCTTGATAGTTTGTTGAGAAAACGCCTAAATTTACTTTTTCGATAACAGGGTTTCTTTCTGCCCATTGGAGTAGTACCTCTAATAGTTTTTTCCCTATCCCTTTATTTCTATATTCATTGGTTATCATGATACTAAATGATCCCGTATGATGCAATCTCTTTCTTTCTGGAGATTGAAACACAAGAAATCCAATCAATTCACCGTCTATTTCTGCAACTAATAATGTTTCTCTTTCGTTACGTAAAATATTATTGATCCAATGCTGCTGTTCTTCTAAGGTATGATTAAACTCTTCGGCTAAAGTTATTAAGTAATCTCCTTCAGCGATAACGGTACGCTGTATTTTTAATATTGCTTCTGCGTCTATCCATTCACCATGTCGAATGAGGTATTCTTTTTCTGTTACAATTATCCCCATTTTATCCCTCCGAATTCATGGGAACCCATTATATTTTTATACTCTAGTAATAGTGCCTAATATTATTTTTGAATTTCTACTGGAATATTTATCCAAGCTAGTTATTACTATCATTATATCATAAAATCTAGTCGCCCTATTCCTGAGGCTTTCTTTTTTTTCTATAAAAAATCCAAATAATTAGTACGATCAAAATTGGGATGATAATTGGTGACAAACCAATAGTAAATACGGCTACACCAGATAAAAACGAAATAATCCCGTTAATCGTAGTAACAAATTGACTTTTTGCTTTTTGCCATGTATTTAGTGATTCCTTATTTTTAATAGCATCAACCTTTACTAACTCCTCTTCCAATTGGATAGTAACAGTTGAATAGTCCACATTATTTTGCAAATAGTTCATTCTACCTAAAATTTGTTCCTTTTCTTCTTGTACGGTTGCTAGGTCATTTGAAATTTTTAGAAGATCTTCGGTTTTTTCGGCTTGATCCATTAAGGTTAATAGTCGTTTTTCCACTGCCTCTTTTGCCTTTAATCTAGACTCGAGATCAACATATTCTTCTGTAACATCATTTCCTGTCACGTTCTTCTCTTTAATCTTTATGCTGTGCTTTTCTACTTCCTTTATATAGGATTGGAAATGAGACTGTGGAATTTTCACAGTAATCGAGCCATTTATATACTCGGTCCCGCTATCGTAAATAGATGACCCGACAACATAACCGCCAAGCTCGGTTGCTTTACTTTGAATCGTTGCTTCTACTTGATGGTAATCCTTCACTTGTAGGGAAAGGTTTGCATTGTAAATAACCATTCGATCATCTTCTGCATTTTTTGTAATGTCACTATCCTTGTTCTCATTACTTGTTTGCGCTAATTGTTCCTCTTTCACTTTACTAGAGTCTAAAGTAGCGATCTCATTTTCAGAACTATCTTCAGATATTGCACTTTTTTGTTCAGAATTTTCGTTGCTGCAAGCTGTTAACAAGAATAAAATCAATAAAAATACATGAGTGATAACACGATAATTCTTCATTTATATTTCCTCCTACGTTCAGTTAATCTTTTAGACGGATTTTAAGTGAATTAGTTTCAAATTTATTACATTTTGATTACAAAAAATTGCGAAAGGTCTATCTTAATAATGACCTAGGTTCCTAAGGAAATTGGCTTTGCTAAATGATTAATTTAATAAATATAGGGATAATCATTTACACCAATTCTCTATGCTCTGTATATGATAATACAAGTTTACTTTCAGTGATAATTCCATTTGCTGAACATACAATGGTATAAAAATGAGTTGGAAATTACGCTTATATGGAGGGATATTAGTGGAGTTAGACAGGCATATGGAACTTACCTTTCAAAACCTACAAGAAAAGAAAATGACGTTTGAAATCGTATTTCAACGGATTCTTTCCTTTATGTCTCGAAATCCTGCTGGAAATTATCAATTAATGATTGGCACAGATTCACAAGTGCATGCAAAGCATACTACTTTTATTACGGGTATTGTTATAATGAATAAAGGAAAGGGAGCATGGGCTTGCATTAGAAAAGTAGTTTTGCCCAGGAAGGTTTTACGATTGCATGAGAAGATTTCCTATGAGACAACGCTAACAGAAGAAGTTGTTAGTCTCTTTACAGAGGATAAGAAAAACCAGTTAATAGACGTTGTATTACCATTTGTCTACCAAGGAGCCACTTTCTCTATTGAAGGACATATTGATATTGGAGCCGGTCGAAGAAATAAGACCCGTGATTTTGTAAATGAAATGGTAGCAAGAATTGAGTCAATTGGCATAGAACCGAAAATAAAGCCAGATTCTTTTGTTGCCTCCTCTTATGCTAATAAATATACGAAGTAAATTCCTCTTTCTCAGCAAAAAAACCTGTCCTAAATCAGAACAGGTTACGATAATCATTTTTCTTTTGTAGTAGCAATCTCTTCGGATATCTTTTTATTTTTATTAATAAAATGAATGATAAAGGTGATAATAAACGCAGCAATCAGAATGGCAAAAAATACATAGTGATCTAATTCAAAGCCGAAAATACTTGCAAACATTTTTGCCGCGATAATCCCAATTAAGACAAATGCAGTATTCTCAAGTTCAGGTACTTTTTCAATTAGAACGAGGAATAATTTCGCAACAGTTCTCATCATTAAGATTCCAAGCATACCACCTATTAAGAGAATCCAGATTTCATTTGATACAGCAAGGGAAGCTAGTATACTGTCCACAGAGAAAGCTAAATCCATTAACTCTACGGAAATAACAGTAGCCCAGAATACACCGAATAGCCGTATTGTCCAGCTATCCTTTTTCATAGCTGATGCATCCTCATCTCCATCACCGATCCAGAAATGCTTAATTACAATCCAAGCTAAGTATGCAGCCCCAACTACTTTAATCCATGTAAAGTGGATTAAATAAACGCCAATTCCAATAAAGAAGAATCGGAAAAAATATGCGCCAAATAAACCATACGTTAATGCCTTTTTCTGTTTGTCTGGTGGCAAATGTTTAACCATAACCGCTAAAACAAGCGCATTATCCGCTGATAATAAACCTTCTAAAATAACTAACGATCCAATTAAGCCCCAAGATACTGGATCTGTTAATACTTCTCCCCACATCTTCCAGTCGAAAAATGAAGCATAGGTTGATAATATCTGGTGTAAAACGTCCACTTAAAAAGCCTCCATTAAATAAATGTAATCATATGGAAGCTATTATACTCCTATCATTTTCAGATAGCAACTATTAATAGAAAAGCGTTTGAGTCAAGTATTTGTGGGAGAAATTTTTTATCGTCGGAATTTCTCTCTTTTTCAGTGTGTTTGCTATCTCTATTGTTAACGCTTTCTATACTTACTCTATTTATAGTCAGGCTGTTTTCGTAA
>NZ_CATNHG010000139.1:0-12940 GCF_950097965.1 Bacillus sp. T2.9-1 | reverse complement strand
TCCTTATTGATTTTGTGCTCCTTGCGTACTGCCTTGGGAAGCTTGGCTTCCATCTTGGGCTTATTGCGGTTCTTCTTGTTCGATTTGTTGAACGCGTGGTTCAACGCTGTGTAGAACGGATTGAGTTTGTAGCCTCTTGGTAAAGCTGCTTAGCTTGTTGATTGCAAATGTTTCGAAGCTAGCCTGCAAATCCTGGTAGAGCTGTCTTTACGTCATTTTTTACTGTTATAAATAACGCCGCCTTTAATTTTTACTTTATTAGAATGATGTATAAGAATATTTTTTATAACTTCCAATTTTATCCTGCTTTTAAATGACCAAAAACCCACAGTTATGTAATTACATTTGATAAATGGCACCATTTTTTTGATAGAAGCCTCTTTTCCTCTGTACTACATTTTTTATCTTCAATTCCTGACACCTAGGCCGCTACTGTTTGGTGATTAAGGACCTTAATTTTATTGATGTTAAGTTAAAATGTTCGTATAAAAAAGTGGAAGGAGAAGATAATATTGAAAGTAAACAACCAATAGAGAGGACGATAAAAATGAATCTAAAGTGGTTAAGGCTATTAACAGCAGTTTTTCTATCTGCCATCATGTTATTGGGGTGTAATAATGTAGAAGAGGATAAGGATCCACCACCACCTGAAGTGGATGTAGATCCTGACACAGAAGAACCCATTGAAGATCCTGAAGATGCAAATGACCCAGATAATATAGATGAAAATGATGTGGACCCAGATACAGAAGAGCCAATTGAAGATCCTAAAGATGCAAATGACCCAGATAATATAGATGAAAATAAAGATGATGAAGCTGATTTAGTCCCTGATGCAGAAGAACCCATTGAAGATCCTAAAGATGTAAACGATCCAGATAATATAGATGAATAAATATTAACAGCAATAAGGCACACCGTTTGTTTTCAAACGGTGTGCCTTATTGCTCCAAATTTAACTGTTATGATAAAGCTCAATTGTTGTTTTTTTAACCAATAGTACAAAAATACATTTAAACATTTCAACTCTACTAGTTTTCCTTTATAAGCATGGAACATATCAACTATTTTTAAAACATTTTATTAATTTCCCAAGATTCAACCGTTAAATAAACGGTCTATGCCAATTAAATAGGTTATTGCAGCACTTCCTTCAGCTCAGGGTATTGCGAAAACTGGCTGGAATATTGAGGATGATAATAAGACATGTAATTATGATATTGTATAATTTTTATAACTCCCCTTTCTTAAATTGAATATATTTAGTTTTATCTTATTTTCCTAATTATCCTAGGACTAGACATTTGCCTACATACCCAAATTTGAAAAAACAAATAAAGAAATAAGTAATAGCAAAAGTTAATCATCTTTCCTTTCTTTAATAGCAACGTAAACGAAACTCCTTTTTTATTTTCCATTTATTTCATCGTTAAAATCCCTGTGACTAAACAAGCTAATAACAAAACTATTTAGAGGTGTCTCATTAGAAAAATACCAAGGGCCTTATTGGTTACCGTTTCCTTACTTATTCTTTTATCCATAGGGTTACTATTTTTAGTACAAAATACAAGAAACACAGAGAATCACGAAAATGAAACTGTAGCTGTCAAAAACAGATTTAATACCCCTATAACCAGAGTCCAAAATGTTGAAAGCGAAAAAAATGTTCTTCAAATAAACAGCATTGCCATGGATGAAACCATAAAGGGGTACTGCCGACTAAACGCAGATATAATACGATAAGGAATTTTTTAGAAGGTAAAAGCCTGATTTTTCTACGTTAAGCAGAAAAACCAGGCTTTTTTATATCCTAAGTGGACGCAGGGCATGTATCGAGTTCAAAATCTCAGGTATAAATGAATATTCTCCTGGAAAGTTATGTGTTCCCATCCCAATGGTGATATGTGAGGAAGCAATTCCTCTTGATATTTTCCTATATTTTTAAACTGTTCAATTGCTTGTGATAAATACACGGTATTCCAAATGCTGATGGCATTAATAATTAGATTTAATGAGCTGGCAAGCTGTAAATGATCTTGTAATGCTCTTTCTCTAAGTTCTCCCTGTTTTCCGAAGAAAATAGCTCGTGCCAAGGCATTCATGGATTCTCCCTTATTTAATCCACGTTGGATTCGCCGAAGTAATGAGTGACCGACAACTACTTGAGTATTGTTTATATTACCTTTTATCCGATTCATTAAAACATTAGCCTACATAGACGTTACAAAATTGTTTAGGTTTTCGTTGAAGTTACGTGTTTAACGTATTCAGGTTATATTTTATTTAGGGCTTATATGTATGCCTTCACTCTCTCGCCAATCTGCGTAGAGTATACGTTTAACATTATCATATCCATTGGTAGTTATTGGTTATCTAACCACTGTTGATCAAATCCGAGTTCATGTAAATTATCCCTTAATACTTCCCCATCTAATTAACGCTATTGGGAGGTATACTGGACTTTCTAGAAGACTGAGATCTTGCTTGTCTGGTTTTTGATACTTCGATTTTAATAAAATACTTATTTGCCCATTAGCTTCTAATATACCGTATTTGACTTCGCGAACAGAAAAAACCTGATTTTGTCGAAGTATACTTAATACTTGATTTACATCCAATTTGTTCTTTTTAAGTAACTTTCTATCCATTACACCATCCCGAATAATGATGTTAGGATCGCCCAATAAGAGAGAACGTGTCGATTTATTTTTTAGAGTCAAGAACTCTATCCCCAACATGAGAAGCGTCCACAATCCGATGGCATATAAAAAGTGAAAAATCCCTACCTTATTTTCATAAATGGTATTTCCTAAAAAATCTCCAAGCACTAATACAAAAACTAAGTGAAACGGGGTTAACTGATAGATGGATGTTCTGCCTGTTATGATAATGATAAAAAATAAGGTGACAAAACCTACTATGACTTTGATTGTCAGTAAACCCAAAAAAACTTCACCCAAAATTTATTCCTCCATTTTATATTTCACTCGATTTCAAAAATCCTCATGTTTTAAAATATTTATATTACAACATGTAAGCTAATTAAAATCAGAAAGATAAATAATACCGGTTTTTTCAACTTATAATAATGGAGAAAGCACGCGAGCACCCTGTTCAACAATGCGCTCGGTCAGGGATCGTTGCAACAAGTCTTCAATTCTTAATGGTACAGAATCAGTAAGATCCCTCTCGAACTGCTCTGTGAGTTCCCTTGCCACATCAGCACTGTACACGACTTGACACACCTCATAATTCAGGCGAAAACTTCTCATATCATAGTTTGCTGAGCCTACGGCAGCAATCTCCTCATCGATGGTCAACACCTTCGCATGTATCATTCCTTTGTCGTACTGGTAGATTTGAACTCCAGCTTGGACTTTGCCGACTCGAAGCCAAGCCCGCCTACAGTAAAATACCTTAAAGCATCGGCGATTATCGATGCTGAATCACTATATGTATCAGGTAACTTATCAGACTCATTATGAGAAGAGGTCAATCTTTTACGATGAATAAGCTTGGGATTTGATATGCTAAGATATAGTAAGAAACCAATGACAGGCAAAACAAGGACGATTACTATCCAATTCAAAGCTTTGGCTGGCCGACGAACTTCCCAAATTGCTATGAATAACATAAAGAACGTATTTAACAGGTATAGATAAAAAATCCACTCCAACTAAAATTCCCTCCTTAGTTTTTCCATTATCATGTACAAACAATGTACACCATGTAGAAGTTTTATAACAACGAAAAGCAACGGTTTCAAAAAGGGATTATTGCCTTTTGCTTTGGGCATCTTCCAATCCATTCTTTACATTAATTAAGCCACTACCAAATTCGTGATCAGTTCCAGGGATTCCTAAATCATAAGTAGAATTCTTAATAATGTCTATTACTTCTTGGTTCGTTAAATTAGGGTTTACTGAAAGCAAAAGACCTGCTAGTCCTGCTACATGTGGTGAAGCCATAGAAGTACCTGAAAGGGCAGCATACTGCTGGTTAAAATAGGTGCTCGGAATTTGAACTCCGGGAGCTGCAACATCGATATAATCTCCATAATTTGAGAAAGGGGCACGTTGTCCGGTGTAACTTACGGCGGCGACACTTAGAACCTTAGAAAAAGCAGCTGGATAGCTCGGCTGCATAGTATTTTCATTTCCTGCTGCAGCAATCAAGACAACATTTTTACTGTATGCATAATCGATTGCCCCTTTTAAAAGGGAAGAATGCTGATAATTGCCTAAACTCATATTAATGACATCGGCTCCATGATCCACTGCCCAAAAAATCCCTTTTGCTATATCAAAGGTCGTCCCATGCCCTTCGGCACCCATTGCTTTTATAGGCATTATTTTGTTATACCAAGTGATGCCTGCAACACCTTCATGGTTGTTTGTTTCCGATGCAATGATTCCTGCTACATGGGTGCCATGCCCGTTGTCATCATCAGGGAAATTATTATTCAACAGTACATTATAACCATTTGTAATTCGTCTTCTCAAATCAGGATGGTCCAGATCAACGCCAGTGTCTATAACAGCAATAATGATATGTTCATCCCCTTTGGTGATATCCCAGCCTGCTTCTGCTTGAATTGCCGATAAGTTCCATTGGTATTGTTCTCTATATAGCAAATCATTAGGAAGTCCAATTTGATTTTGCAGATAAAGATAATTGGGTTCAGCAAATTCAACCATAGCCTGTCTGTTAAAATATTCAATAAGTTCCTTGGTCGAAAGCGTATTAGAACGAAAAACAATCGTAGAATTTAGCTTTTTAATGATAGTGCCATTTATCTCCTGTGTTATCCTTTTTATTTCCTTTGTTGAGGGAAGAGTCTTGAATGTAACGTTTACTTCTTTCTTAATATAATGACTCTCCGTTTTTTCATTGTGTTTAATTAGAAAAACGGAAGGATCATTTTTTAATTGATTCTTGATGGTTTGACCCATGGAAAGGCTGTTTATTTGAAGAACATTTTTTTCGTTTTTAACATTTTGGACATTGGTTATAGTGGGATTAAATTTGTTTTCGACAGCAACTGTTTTATTTTCGGGATTCTCTTTGTTTCTTGTATTTGGTACTATGAATAATAACCCTATGGATAGAAGAATAAGTACGGAAACAGTAACCAATAAGGACTTTCGTAATTTTGTCATGAGACACCTCTATAAATTTATTATTAGAAAATGTTGCAATATATGTATTAAATTTCTTATTAACATCCTTGAATCTTGATACATAAAGAACACCGTTTGAGAACAAACGGTGTATAAACTTATTCATCAATAGTATCTGGATCTGTTGCGTCTTCAGGATCTTCAATTGATTCTTCTGTATCAGGGGTGACATTATGTTCATCAATAGTATCTGGATCTGTTGCGTCGATCGGATCTTCAATTGGTTCCTCTGTCCCTGGAGTTACATCCTCCGGTGGTGGATTATTATCGTCATCTCCATTATTACACCCTAATAACAAGAAAATTGAAAGAAAAACCGTTGATAAAAGTTTCATCCACTTAAGATTCATCTTACCGCCGCCCTTTCGATTGTTGTAAATTCTAAATTATTTTCTAGGTTGGTTAACAACTAACCAACCTTTTGTCTCGCATAACTATTGTTGTTTTACCTTGAGTTTATTCTTCTTGAACACGTGTTCTTTTATTGTATTACATTACCTCTATATGGATCTTGACTTTGCATGTAGTTAGAAAATTGCTGAACCGATTGTTGAATAGTTTGTGGAGTTTCTTTTTCCAAACCGTACCATCCGTTTTTAAACATTAAGTTATATAGATTGCGGTGACAGTCGTCTGTTTCTTGGGAAACAGACACTATTGTACGATACAACGATTCATGGCTAGCTTCTTTTAATGCAGTCGAGTATGAGGAAGATATATATTTTTCCGTAGTTAAGGCATCGTTTAGAAAATCTCTATCGTTCATTTGCGGCGTCTTAGGGACTGGTGTTTCAGGATTTTTAATCCTGTTTGGAGTATTATTTTCCACTATAGTTTCCTCCTTATTGATTCATATTTTGTGAAGGTTGAGTTACATACTGTTGCATCTGTTGAAGCAGCTGTTGATAGTGTCGATCATGCATTTGTCCAGCTTGTTCAAGTGCTGCTCTTACTTCGGGATTTTGACATTGTTGAGCGAAAAAATGCATTTTCTTCATCGCAAGTAAATTCCAGCTTAACATATCGTTTACATAGAGATGATCCTTTGTTGACATTATTTCAGGCGGTTGTGTCATTAAAGCTTGTGCTTGTTGATTATTCATACCCGTCTGCATTTGTTGCATGATGTTTCCTCCTTGTTAACAATGTTGTAATCACTTTGGTAGATTGCCACACAGCGGTCAAAAATATGCAGGTATTTTAGATTAGTTTTAAAGACCCCCCACCTTTAGATAGCATTAAATACTCCCCACCTATACGCAGGTGGGGAGTATTTGTGGCTAAACTAAATATTAATTTATCCTATTCCAGATTCTGTCTAGGTCCAAGGCAACATATATTTTATCACCATTAATTTCCTTATGTATAATAGGATTGGAAAAATACTGATTAATATTTTTATTAAATTGCTTACACCTTGCTCGTGGTTTTGGTCCATATAAATCGTTTCAGGATAGTCCTTATACATACTCCGTCTACCTCTTTTTTAATTTTATGAAAAATACAAACTGCATCAATACTCCATTTCTAAATAAGCATACCAGTCTTGCTTCTCGAAAAGGAAAATCCCCCTCGAATTGTAAAACAATTGTACTTTAATCAGCTTTTACAAAAGTACAACCGTCAAATTTACCCTATTCTCTCTTCCTTGATTTTTTTTGCCAAGAGTATTTTTTCCGAAAATAATAAAAATATAATTCGAATTTTAAAAACTTTGTATGAATAAATATTTCTATCTTCAAACATTCTAAGAAAGGTTTCAAAAAAAATAATAGGAGGTGTTATTCATGACAGTCATAAATGACGTTAAAACAGCTTTAGCCGGATTAAAAAGCGCTCAAGCTAGCTTTGAAACATTTGCTCTTAGTACAGATAATGAACAAGCGAAGCAGCTTTACCAAGATGCTGCTAAACAAACCCAATCTGTTTTACAAAGCGTTGAACCACGCGTTCAACAAATCGAACAAGAAGAACCACAATATGCTCATGACGGAAACCAAGCTTCCCAAGGCAGTACGCAAGTGTCACAAGGTCAATACGGTACTGAGTTCGCAAGCCAAAATAATGCACAACAAGTAAGACAAAAAAACCAACATGCCCAGTCTTAAAAAATAAATAACTGAATCACACGTTTGTACAATTCTGAAGCTTTATGTCGCCAGAAATTTTTATGTGTTGATTCATTTGTTACCAATAAAAACATCCTTAGATAGATTAGAGGGGAGTTAAGACTCGCTCCCTTACTAAAATTTTTTTAAAAAATAAAAAGGAGCAATTGTTATGCGATTACCCGAAGACTTCAAAAGAGCTAGGCATAAAAAAGAAGAAGGGTTAAGTTTAGATCAATGCTTTTCACATCCCATTATACATAGGGAGATACGTGGGGATAAAGTATTCGTACCATTAGATTTAAAGAGAATTTGGAATCAAATATAGCAACCGTTTGGATTAAACGGATATTTTATTTATTAAGAGAAAAAGGATATTAATTTAGTTTTCAAACCTTACTTCATAATATTATTTTTAGATAAAAAATATGGATTACATTTGAACTATAAAGAAAACCATTTTTCATCATTCTAACAAAGGTTATTAAAAACATTAAAGGAGTCGTTATTCAATGACAGTAATAAATGATGTTAAGACAGCTGTAGCGGGATTGAAAAGTGCGCAGGCTAGCTTTGAAACATTTGCTCTTGGTACGGAAAATGAACAAGCTAAGCAGCTTTACCAAGATGCTGCTAAACAAACCCAATCCGTTCTAAAAAGCCTTGAACCTCGCGTTAAACAAATCGAACAAGAAGAACCTCAATACAAACAACAATAATTAAAAGACAAAAAAAGGTTGGTCGAGTAAACCAACCTTTTTACTCTCTCAATAATGGATGAAACACAGAGGTGATTATTCATGATATATAAAATAAAACAATTAAAGATCGGTCTTTTAGTATTAACGGTTATCGGAATAGGATCAGGATGTAACGAAAGCCAGAATCAGTTGGGTGAAAATAATAACGATTTGAGTATTTCACAGGTACATACAAGCTTTCTTTTTCGATTCTTAACACGTTTTTTCATTGACATCAACAAACTTTATAAACACATATAAACACAATGAGACCCCTCACAACATCGTGGGTGGTTTTTTTGCCTTCATTTTTAATTCTCTTGGGTGTATTGTGTCAAAAAGGTGAAGGTTGGATTGGTAGGGGTGAATTAGCAAACAGCGAACCCGATGGATATACGCTTGGTTATATGGTCTCTTCAAATATCTTTACTGGTTAATAAATCCTACTGCCAATAGAAAAGAAAATTTGGACAGTTTTTAATTTAATATCAGTCACCATGAAGATTCCGAACTTATTGTCGTAAAACGGGATGACCCCCGGTTTGACAATATTAAAGAGTTCATTGGATACGCAAAGGAAACGAGTTAGCTGTGTAGATTTATAAGGTAACAACTAACATACGAGATTGACTGCTTATTAAACGGCTATTTAAAAAGGTTTGAGAATTGTAGAAGCACTATCGCTCTTTATAGAGGACTTTATTTTTGATTATAAAAATGGACACCAATTCAGTTGAAATAGATAGAGGGGAGTTAATCAACTAGGTTTTGTTTGATGATTACCTTTATGAATTCTCAGATAAGCCTTTACAAATAGGATTTGTAAGGTACCCCGAATCAAGTGCAGCCGCCTCGACTTTCAGGTTAAATCTCTCTATTTGCCGATCAAGTCTAGAAAAGGATTAATATAGGGAGGGGAAATCGTTTTAAGATTAGTCGCTAATATCAAATGTGTTAATGTTTAGTGAATGGTCGGTATCTCTAACAGAAGCGTAAAATATATCTTTAATTTGATGATATCCCTTTGCCTTTTGTGATAAGAGCCATAATTTAATATTTGATTAAAACACGATTTTAAAAACCTATCCAAAAAAGAAACTGGCTTACAGTGAATCTTTGGTGCAAAGTTTGCCAATTCCTTCTTTATCATACCTTCTAATGAGTATTATAAACACTTTTTTCCCTGTATTCTTATGTAGAGATATTGATTCTTTTTAGTTTGAAACAATTATGTATCCAATGTTTTTTATCAATTCTATTAGATAGCATACTAATATTTACTTTCTGTTTTTTGTTGTCTTGCCTTCCAGAATATAAAAGAATTTTTCCCTTTCACATCTCCAACTTTTAATTTGACAATGTCACCTACCTGTAATTCTGTATTAATCCCCATCAAATATAGCTATACATCTCTTTCGCCCAATCTCGGATTTTTGGTTTCCTTTTTTTCTCCCAGTTTAATCCCAAGTTTTATTTCTTCAATGTCCTTTTTTGGTTTTAACGTTAAACGTTGAAAGGATTTCCTTTTTTGTTTTGTTGTCATTTTTTCACCTTCTAAAATGTATGAAAAATTTGATGTTTAATAACAAAACAGTTCCTTTTTATGTATTAGACAAACCTTAATACGGCGACAAATGCATGCGTTTATCTTTGTTATTACATTTTCAATGTTAAATACCCATAAATAGGATGATTAAGAGGGAGAAACTCTTAAAACTTTGGGATAATATCCGAAAAATGGGAAAAATATTAGTCCTTTCAGGAAATACAATCATCTTATTTTATAAAGGTAGGGGTGTAAAAGAAATTGAAGTTGAGAAAAGAAAAAATGAAAAGTTATAAGAGTTATTGCTGTCAACGAGAAATAGAAGAAATGATGGGGATATGGAAAAGGGGTTATTATCGAAAAAATGGAGCTATACGTCAAAAATAATTTAGATTTAAATTTCCCAAAAATCATTGAATAAAAAATTCTCCATAAAGCAAAATAAAAGAGTAAAAAAAATTCAAGGAGGAAATTATCATGACAGTAATAAATGACGTTAAAACAGCTCTAGCAGGATTGAAAAGTGCTCAAGCTAGCTTTGAAACATTTGCTCTTAGTACAGATAATCAACAAGCTAAGCAACTTTACCAAGATGCAGCTAAGCAAACCCAATCCGTTGTAGACAGCATTGAACCACGTGTTCAACAAATCGAACAAGAAGAACCTCAATACAAACAACAGTAATTAGTAAGGCGAAAAAAGGTTGGCCTCTTAACCAACCTTTTTTCAGCTGTTCAAATAATGGAAAAAAATGGAGGTGTTTTTTTGAAAGATAAAATAACCACATTGAAAAACCTACTTTTTATTATAATGGTCATTGGTTTCGCATCAGGATGTAATGGTAATCAAAATGAATTTACTCAAGGTAATAGTACTTTTGGTATTTCACAAGTACATACAAGTAAGCCAATTGATCAATCCGTTGCCAATCATGCGAAAGAAAAGATAATTGCCAAGGAAGATATTACAGACGTAAAAGCTGTGAATACTGATAAAGAGCTTATGGCAGCGATTAAAGTTGAGAATTTTGATCGATTTCGATTAAAGAGTATCGAGAAGTCAGTAAAATCCGACTTAGAAAAAAAGTATCCCGACTATAAAGTTTTTGTTTCGACTGATAAAAAAATATTCTGGGAGCTCGAAAAGGTCGAGCAAAGACTGAAAAAAAACGATATGAATAAGAAGAACTTAAAAAATGATTTGAACAAACTGAAAAGTCTTATGAAGGAACAAACCTAAAGAGGAAGGATCGAGTTATGTCTAACAATCAAAAGAAACAACTTACTCCTGTGCAACAGGAATATCAAAAATTGCAAAAACAACGAGAGATCAAAAGACCGGTTGTTAAAAATTGTATTAAGGCCTTTTTAACCGGTGGACTTATTTGTTTGATTGGTCAGCTTATTTCAGACTTTTACATTTATTATTTCGATTTTACTGAGCAAACGGCCGGAAATCCGACGGTGGGTACGTTAATTTTTATTACAATGCTTCTTACTGGTTTTGGCGTATATGATCGAATGGCCCAATTTGGTGGGGCTGGAACAGCTGTACCTGTAACAGGTTTTGGCAATGCGGTCATATCACCTGCCATTGAACATCGAACCGAAGGATTTGTACTGGGCGTAGGCGGCAATATGTTTAAACTAGCCGGTTCTGTCATTTTATTTGGTGTGTTTTCTGCTTTTATCATTGCCTTAATTAAAACAATTTTAATCAGATGGGGTGGTTTATAATGCTAGCAGGTCATCGTACATGGATCTTCGAACAAAAGCCTGTCATTATCTCCACTGGAACCGTTGGTGGACCATTTGAAGCCAATGGTGCTATCCCAGATGATTTCGATACTCTTCATGCTGATTTATGGCTTGGGCAGGATTCCTATGAGAAAGCACATAAAATCCTTTTTGAAGAGGCTTGCCAAAAAGCCATGGAAAAAGGGGGCATACAAAAGGATCAAGTTCAATTTATCCTAGCTGGGGACTTAATCAATCAAATCACCCCAACAAGTTTCGCTAGCAGAACGATTGGAGCTCCTTATTTTGGCTTATTCGGTGCTTGCTCTACCTCGATGGAAGGACTGGCTCTAGGTGCTTATATTGTAAATACAAAAGGAGCGAAATATTTGTTAACAGGAGCTTCCAGTCATGATACAGCTGTTGAAAAACAATTTCGGTATCCAACTGAGTATGGTGGACAAAAGCCACCTACGGCACAATGGACGGTTACTGGTGCAGGTGCAGCCCTATTAAGTGATTCTGGGGAAGGACCTCATGTCACATCTGCCACAATTGGTCGTGTAATCGATATGGGATTGACAGATCCATTTAACATGGGAGGAGCTATGGCGCCAGCTGCGGTTGATACCATTGAAGCCCATTTAAAGGAACGAAATGTTGAGCCATCTTATTACGATTTAATTGTAACCGGTGACCTTGGCCAAATCGGACAGGAAGTGTCCATGGATCTATTTAAAAAGCATGGAACTCCTATTAGTGAAGAACAATACCAGGATTGTGGCCTTATGATTTATCGGGAAGGACAACCCGTTCTTGCAGGAGCAAGCGGTGCAGGCTGTTCAGCAACGGTAGTTTATGGGCATTTATTAAACCGCATGAAAAAAGGTGAATTTAAACGAATGTTAGTTGTGGCTACAGGTGCTTTGCTTTCACCGTTGTCCTTTCAGCAAAATGAAACAATTCCTTGTATCGCCCATGCAGTGTCAATTGAATACGGAGGTGAACAATTAACATGATCTATTTTTGGGCTTTTGTCGTAGGCGGTTTAATTTGTATCATTGGGCAAATTATGTTTGATGTATTTAAATTGACACCAGGTCATACCTTAAGTGCTCTTGTAGTGATTGGGGCGCTTTTAGATGGATTTGGACTATACGAGCCTTTGATTGATTTTGCTGGGGCAGGGGCTACCGTTCCGATTACAAGTTTTGGGAATTCGCTTGTTCATGGTGCGATGCAGGAAGCAGAAAAACATGGGTTAGTTGGTGTACTGACAGGAATGTTTGAAGTAACTAGTTCTGGTATTTCAGCTTCCATTGTTTTCGGCATGATAGGAGCTTTAATTTTTAAGCCAAAAGGATAAGGAGAATTAGGATGACAGTAGGATCAGATGTTAAACAGTGTTTTGCCAGTCTAAAAGGGGTAGAAGCAAGTCTCTCAAGTTTAGCATTACGGACTCTTGATGATGAATCGAAGCGAACTTTGCATGAGGCTATGATGGTAGTACACGAAGTAACAAAAGATTTAAAAAAAAGAGTAGGAGAACTAGAAGGAGAGGAACTTCAGTACAAAGGTTTCTAGAAAAACTATATTTACAGGGGGTGTAAGCAGTGCCTGAATGGTTAGA
>NZ_CATNHG010000138.1:0-11816 GCF_950097965.1 Bacillus sp. T2.9-1 | reverse complement strand
TTTTTTAATGCTTAATTTTTTCCAGCTACCGCGCTCTCGCTTGGTGGCCTTTTTGTCTAGTTGGGGGAATCGTCCCCCAACTAGACAAAAAGGATATTTATTCTCCCACAAACATTTTACTCATACTGCTAACCCTAACCGGCAACAACCTAACCTTACCCACCCTAAAAAAAATCCTCTACACCAACGAAACCGTCCAACCATCAAAAGAAAGCCTAACAAAAGTAAAAAACAGTCGAAAAGCCGTCGAAGAAATCGTAAACCAAGGAAAAACGGTTTATGGCATTAATACGGGCTTCGGCAAATTAAGCGACGTCCGTATTGATAAGGAAGATGTAGAAACACTACAGCTCAATTTAATCCATTCCCATGCTTGTGGAGTAGGTGAACCTTTTGCTGAAGTGGTTTCAAGAGCTATTCTTCTTCTAAGGGCGAATGCCTTACTAAAAGGATATTCAGGAGTTCGACCGCTCATTATTGATAGATTACTAGCACTTCTCAATAAAGCCATTCATCCCGTCATACCACAGCAAGGATCCCTTGGAGCAAGCGGCGATCTTGCGCCCTTATCTCATCTTGCCTTAGCACTTCTCGGAGAAGGAGAAGTATTTTATAAAGGAAAAAGAAGACCTTCATTGGAAGCTTTACAAGCTGAAGGCATAGAACCAATCAGGCTTTCCGCAAAGGAAGGGCTAGCACTGATAAATGGAACACAAGCAATGACTGCTATGGGTGCTGTTGCTTACTTAGAAGCGGAGAAGCTAGCCTATCAATCGGAACAAATTGCCGCAGTTACGATGGAAGGATTAAGGGGAATTATTGATGCATTCGATGATGACGTGCACCAAGCAAGAGGATATCAAGAACAAATTGATGTCGCTCAGCGAATGCGCGCATATCTTGCTGGTAGTAAGCTAATAACGGTACAAGGGGAACTACGTATTCAGGATGCTTATTCGCTTCGTTGTATTCCCCAAGTGCATGGTGCTACTTGGCAGACGTTGCAGTATGTGAAACATAAACTAGAAATAGAGATGAATGCAGCGACAGATAATCCTTTAATTTTTAACGATGGGGAAAAGGTTATTTCTGGCGGGAATTTTCATGGTCAGCCGATTGCACTTGCGATGGACTTTATGGGGATTGCGATGGCAGAATTGGCGAATATTTCGGAGCGGCGGATTGAACGATTAGTTAATCCTCAATTAAATGATTTGCCAGCATTCTTAAGCTCGAAGCCTGGATTGCAATCTGGGGCGATGATTATGCAGTATGTCGCAGCTTCATTGGTGTCGGAAAATAAAATTCTTGCCCATCCAGCTAGTGTGGATTCGATTCCGTCTTCTGCAAATCAGGAGGACCATGTTAGTATGGGGACCATTGGTGCGAGGCATGCCTATCAAATTATTGAACATACACGAAAAGTGTTAGCGATTGAATTAATTTGTGCGACTCAAGCTGCGGAAATTCGCGGAAAAGATAGAATGGGAGCTTTTACGAAAAAGGTAGTGGAGCAAGTAAGAAACTATGTTGCTCCAATTGAGGAGGATCGGATTTTCGCGGATGATATCGAAAAGTTAAGTAAAGCATTGAAGGAATCATTTGAAATCGATTCAGAGATTTAAGAATGAAAATTATAGCATTATTCTAATGCCTGTCTACTGTTATAATAGTGTCAAAGTCATTATGAATAAGGGAGCAGGTTTTTATGTTTAAAATCTTGATTGCAGATCGTGACAGGCAAGAAGTGAATGGAATAGAATGGCTTGTTTCAAAATATTCATCCCCAGATTTTATCATGGAAAAAAGAAATGAACTGGCAGAAGTATTAGCAGTGCTTGAAACAGATTTACCGGATATTTTGTTTATTGAATTAGATATGATTCCAGACACCCATTGGAAGATGGTTCAATCCTATATTAATAGATATGCAAAGAAGGTCGTTACTCTTACAGCTGAAACTACATTTGAGCGTGCAATGCAGGCGATGTCCGTCAAAGCAGTTGATTTACTGGTAAAACCATTAACGCCGAATCTCGTCAAGAAAGCCTTTCAAGAATTAATGCGCATGCAATTACCCCTTTTGAACGATGAAAAAAATACCTCGAGAACAGCATATGACTCGAAATATGAAGCACTGTTTATTGATGATATGATTCCGTATGAATATCCAGTATTTCTCATAGAAAGTGAATGGAATGATGCATTGGATGAAATAAGAGTATTTAGTAATGAATTTGATTTTTATTACAAGCCTGTTATTTTTTCAACGAGTGATCATCTTGTCCTTGCCTTTCAACATGAACTGCAGGATGAAATCAATGAAGCAAAGCGTTTCTTAAGAGAATGGGAAATCGAGCATGATGCGCCTCTTGCAATTGCGATTAGTCATCGCGACCAGCATTCTCTCTACCAGACATATAATCACTTAAGAAAAGCAATTAACGTAACGTTTTATACAGGATACCGCCAAGTAATTCTCGCCAATGATTTTCACGATTGGGTCGAAAGAGATCCTTTTTTAACGATGGAACAGCAACGGGATTGGGTCCATATGCTTGATGAAAAGGAAATTAGTGAAATTAAGGCATGGATGTACGGAGAATTTTTCAGTATGAAAAGTCCTTATCCTTCTCCTAGTATGCTTCGAACAAGGTTAACGAGTATTCTTGCACAGGTTCGTCGCTTTATGATTAAAAGCGGACTGCAAGATAGCAGCAGTGAGAATTATTATAAGGATGTTTTTAATAAAATCTTAAATTATAGTGTTCTTTATCGAATTGTCCAGGAAATAATTTTGTTTATTGATTACTTATTTGATATCCAAAATCAACGAGTAGAAAAACCGAAGCTGGACATCATGGAAGCAGCGATTACTTATATGGAAAAAAATTATTATCGTTCTGATTTATCGTTAGTCGAAGTAGCAAATCATATCGGTCGTAGTCCATCCTATTTCAGCTATTTATTAACAAACAAAAACAATAGAAGCTTTCGAGAAATCCTGACAAATATCCGTATTCAAAAGGCAAAGGACATCTTAAGCACCTCCGATACACCAATCCAAAACACAGCAAAATTAGTCGGCTTTAATAACCCAAATTACTTCAGCCGCATCTTTAGAAAACAAACAGGACTATCCCCAAGAGAATTTATCAGGCAGCAAACACTTTAATATTCGAAGGATTCTCCTTTTGAGAAATCGATTGCTAGAGAATCCTTGGATTTTTTGTGTTTTTATCATCATTTAAAATCGAGATTGCAATGGAGAGAAATGAAACGAACTATATCTCCTAAAAAAGTTAGATATGTTCTATATCTAATACTTTTATCGAATCCAAAATAATTATCATAAATTTAACCGTTTTCATCATGCTTGTCAGATATAACCCGTAAATAACTATCCTTTTTCATAAGTTAATTACCTATTATAATTTATTAATTTTGATAAAGTTTAAATTATAAGAAAATTTAATCATTTAGGGGGATGGTACATGTGACACAAATAAAAAGACAAGTCGAACAATATACAGGTACTACATTACACGCGAAAAATTGGATCTCAGAAGCAGCATTACGGATGTTAAATAATAACCTCAATCCAGAAGTAGCAGAAAATCCCGATCAATTAGTTGTTTATGGAGGTATAGGGAAAGCCGCTCGTAACTGGGAATGCTATGAAGCGATTGTAAAGGAATTAAAGCAATTGGAGGAGGACGAAACATTACTTGTTCAGTCAGGAAAGCCAGTTGCAGTGTTTAGAACACATAAAGACGCGCCAAAAGTGTTAATTGCCAATTCCAATCTTGTTCCTGCATGGGCCAATTGGGACCACTTCAATGAATTAGATAGAAAAGGATTAATGATGTACGGGCAAATGACTGCAGGAAGCTGGATTTACATCGGCAGCCAGGGGATTGTTCAAGGTACTTATGAAACTTTTGCAGAATGTGCCCGTCAGCATTTTGGATCCAGCCTGAAAGGAACAATCACACTAACTGCTGGTCTTGGCGGAATGGGTGGAGCTCAACCGTTAGCAGTAACCTTAAATGAAGGCGTGTGTGTTGCGATAGAGGTGGACCAACATCGTATTGATCGCAGACTAGAAACGAAATATTTGGATATCTCCACAGATAGCTTGGAAGAGGCAATCCGTTTGGCAAAAGAGGCAAAGCAAAAAGGTCGTGCTCTTTCGATTGGCTTACTCGGAAATGCTGCTGAAATTTTACCTCAAATGTTGGAGAGAGGATTTATTCCAGAGGTACTAACAGATCAAACCTCTTCCCATGATCCGTTGAACGGCTATGTACCTGCACAAATGTCGCTTGAAGAAGCAGCAGAATTAAGAAATACCAATCCAGAAACGTACACCATATTAGCGAAAAAAAGTATTGCAACACATGTGCAGGCAATGTTAGATATGCAAGCTAAAGGGGTAGTAACATTCGACTATGGAAACAATATTCGCCAGGTTGCAAAAGATGAAGGGGTTGAGAATGCCTTTGATTTTCCTGGCTTTGTCCCAGCGTATATTCGTCCTCAATTCTGTGAAGGAAAAGGGCCGTTTCGTTGGGTAGCATTATCAGGTGATCCGGAAGATATTTACAAAACAGATGAGGTTATTTTAAGGGAATTTAGCGACAATGAATCTTTATGTAAGTGGATCAAAATGGCACAGGACAAAATCAGTTTCCAAGGCTTACCATCCCGCATTTGCTGGCTTGGCTATGGGGAACGGGCAAGGTTTGGAAAAATCATTAATGATATGGTGGCAAGTGGAGAATTGAAAGCACCAATCGTTATCGGACGTGACCATTTAGACTCTGGCTCTGTTGCATCACCAAACCGTGAAACAGAAGGAATGAAGGATGGTAGTGATGCGGTAGCAGATTGGCCGATTTTAAATGCATTAATCAATAGTGTCGGTGGCGCTAGCTGGGTGAGTGTTCATCATGGTGGCGGTGTTGGGATGGGTTACTCACTTCATGCAGGCATGGTCATTGTTGCAGATGGGACAAAAGCTGCGGAAAAGCGAATCGAACGAGTATTGACGACAGACCCAGGTATGGGAGTAGTTAGACATGTCGATGCAGGCTATGAATCTGCTGTGAAAACTGCGAAAGAAAAAGGAATCCATATTCCGATGCTAAAAAATGCGGAGGTGTGATGCTTGACGGATCTATTGTTTATTAAACATGCAGCACAACTAATTACGGTGGAAGGTCATTCTGAAAAGCCAGCTAAAAAACAAGCAATGAGCGAGATTACAGTGATAGAAAATGGAGCAGTACTCGTTCAGGATGGCAAGGTTCTTGATGTTGGAGAAACAAGTGCAATCGAAGCAAAATATTCAGAATTGATTGCGACTGCAAATCATATAGATGCGACGAATAAGACGGTAACCCCTGGTTTAATTGATCCCCATACACATTTAGTCCATGCAGGAACAAGAGAGAATGAATATGCGAAGCGTCTACAAGGAAAAACCTATATGGATATTATGAACGCAGGGGGAGGGATTCATGCCACCACTCGGGCGACACAGGAAGCATCATTTGAGCAATTATATGCGGAGTCAAAAGCTAGATTAGATAAATTTTTAACCCATGGTGTGACAACAGTAGAGGCTAAAAGTGGCTATGGCTTGTCCCTAGAGCATGAAATAAAACAACTCGAGGTTGCAAAAAAACTACAGCAGAATCATCACATGGATATCGTTTCTACTTTTATGGGAGCACATGCTATCCCGCTGGCAGATAAAGACCATCCAGAACGATTTGTTGATCAAGTCATTGACGAGATGATTCCAGAAGTGGCACGTAGAGGCTTAGCAACTTTTAATGACGTCTTTTGTGAGCGTGGTGTGTTTACGCCAGAACAATCACGCCGCATTTTAGAAGCTGGGAAGGAACATGGATTAATTCCGAAAATTCATGCCGATGAAATTGAACCATACGGAGGGGCAGAACTAGCAGCTGAAGTAGGTGCGATATCTGCAGATCACTTATTAAGAGCTTCTAGTCAAGGGATTGAACAGATGGCAGAGCGTGATGTCATAGCTGTTTTATTACCAGGTACCGCATTTTTCCTAATGGCAGAATTTGCAGAGGCAAGAAAAATGATAGATAGAGGAGTTGCTGTAGCCCTATCAACAGATGCCAATCCAGGTTCCTCGCCAACCCTATCACTCCCATTCATTATGAATTTAGGATGCTTGAAAATGGGCATGACACCAGAAGAAGTTATAACCGCAACAACTATCAATGCAGCACATGCCATTGGCCGTGCTGACACAATAGGGAGCTTGGAAAAAGGAAAGCAAGCAGACATAACCATTTTCGATGTACCCAATTACCTAACCCTATCCTATCAGTATGGAATGAACCATGTGGATACTGTGATAAAAAAAGGAATACCAGTCGTTATACAAAAACAGCTTCAATGAAGGTGGTAATGATTTGGTGGAGATTACTAGCCTTTTCTCCACCAAAAGCAATATGTATAAAAAATCATAAAATGGAGGAACTTACATGGAAAATACGGAAAAACAAATCCCTTTTGCAGAAGAAAAAAGCCCAAATAATAGTCTAAAAGTTTTTAAGTTTATTGTTTATAGCTTAATCGGTATTTTTACATTTTTTATTCCTATTACCATCAATGACAGCTCCACAATTCCACTCGATCATCTAGTCACCTATGTTCAACAATCCGTTCCAGCGGCCTTACCATATTATGCATTACTCATTATCTTATTTGGCGCTATTTATCCATTTGTTAATAAATCATGGAAAAAAAATGCGGTCAATATCGTCTTATCCTTTTTCAAAATCATCGGTCTTGTTTTTGCGATATTTTATGTTTTTAAAGTTGGACCTGCATGGTTTTTTGAACCAGGAATGGGACCATTCCTATTTGATAAGCTAGTGATTCCTGTTGGGGTGCTTGTACCAATTGGCGCTGTGTTTTTAGCATTATTAGCTGGGTATGGATTATTAGAATTTATTGGAGTCCTTTTGCAGCCAGTTATGCGCCCTATTTGGAAAACTCCAGGTCGTTCTGCGATTGATGCTGTTGCATCCTTTGTAGGAAGCTATTCGATTGGTCTGTTGATTACAAACAAAGTGTATAAAGAAGGAAAATACAATATCAAAGAAGCAACAATTATTGCAACAGGGTTTTCTACTGTTTCTACCACCTTTATGATCGTTGTGGCGAAAACACTAGGTTTAATGGACATTTGGAATATTTATTTCTGGGTTACGTTAGTTGTAACATTTGCCGTAACAGCTATCACGGTGCGCATATGGCCACTTAACAGAATGAGTGAGGAGTATTATCAAGGAAATGCGAATCCAGAAGAGGTCATTAAAGAGAAGCGATTTCAACATGCATGGAAACAAGCGATGGAGGCTGTTGATCATTCATTACCAATCTATAAAAATATCGTTAGTAATTTAAAAGATGGATTTATTATGACAATGGCTATTTTGCCATCGATATTATCTGTTGGGTTACTCGGCTTAGTGTTAGCGGAATATACACCGGTTTTTGATATTATCGGAATGATTTTCTATCCATTTACATGGATCCTGCAAATTCCAGATCCGATGCTAGCTGCAAAAGCATCAGCCGTTGAGATTGCAGAAATGTTCTTGCCAGCAGGGCTTGTAGCAGAGGCGGAATTAATTACTAGATTCGTCATTGGTACGTTATCCGTTTCAGCCGTTATCTTTTTCTCTTCTCTCGTTCCTTGTATTCTATCAACAGATATTCCGATAAGTATTCCTAAATTACTTGTCATCTGGATTGAGCGAACAATCCTGACGCTGATTATTGTAACGCCACTGGCATTTTTGCTTTTATAGTTTGTTTTTTTAAGAAATGACAATCTAAAACTCTCCTGACTTTTGGTTAGGGGAGTTTGGTTGTTAATCATAGATTGAAAGAATTACGAGAGGGAGCGAGGGGGAAAATGCTTAATGTAAATAAACAAAGAATAGAACAGAAGCTGTTTGCTTTAGGGGAGATTGGTCGTAATGCAAATGGAGGGATGGATCGGACGACATTTACTCCCGCTGAAATGGAAGCGAGAAATTGGTTAAAGCAGGAGCTTCATTCCTTGAATCTAGCTGTCCATGTAGATGAAGCAGCAAATATTTGGGGGAGAAAAGAAGGGACTAATCCAGAATTACCTGTTCTTACATTTGGTTCTCATATTGATTCAGTTCCAAATGGCGGCATCTATGATGGAGCGCTTGGAGTGATTCTCGCATTGGAAGTGATGCGTGTGTTAGAAGAAAATAACGTAAAAACAATGCATCCATTAGAGCTAGTTTCATTCAGCGCAGAGGAGCCTAACCCATTTGGTTTCTCCACTTTTGGCAGTAGAGCGATAACTGGAAAATTAACAGCTGAAGATATTATAGGTGTAGCAGATACAGACGGAAGATTATTAACAGAGGCTTTACAAGATGCAGGGGGAAATCCAAATAATTTTGCAAATGCAGTAAGAAGCCCTCGTGAATTTGCCGCTTATTTGGAGGTTCATATTGAACAAGGGAAAAGGTTGCTGCAACGTGATATCCCAGTTGGAATTGTAACGGGTATTACTGGGATTTACCGTGAAGAAGTAACGGTTAGAGGGGATGCGAATCATGCAGGGACAACACTAATGAAGGATAGAGTGGATGCATTTTTAGCAGCAGCAAGCATGGCGCTTGCCCTAGAAGATATTTTACGAAACTACCCTGATGAAGAGGTTGTTGGGACAATTGGCCAGGTTTTCGTACAGCCAAATGCAACGAATATTATACCAGGCGAAGTAACCTTCTCTTTAGAAATTAGAGGGCAAACGAGGGAGAAAATTCAGGATGTATTAGGAAAATGGGAAGAGAAGGTGCAAATTATTCATAGACATAGAAAGGTGGAGATAAAGCGTTTAGTAAAGCTTGATCAATCGCCTGTACCGATGGGTGAAAAGTTAATGGCATGCTGTGAGGAGCAGGCGGTTAATCTTGGCTTTCCGTCTTACCGATTAGGGAGCATGGCAGGCCATGATGCTGCCCATATGGCATCAATCACCGAAGCTTGTATGTTATTTGTTCCGAGTTTAGCTGGGAAAAGTCATTGTCCTGAAGAGGAGAGCAGGATGGAGGACATAGAAAAAGTCGGCAATGTTTTACTGCATTCTATTTTGGCATTGGATAATAGTCTTTAAGGAGGTAAATCGGTGGGGAATTTATTTATAGGGGATAGTGTTTATACGAACGGAACATTTAAAGAACAATATAGCTTATATGTGGAAGATGGAGTGATTAAGGAAATAGGTCCGACTGGGCAGTTAAAGGGAAAGTATAAAGGGGCTATGGTTCATTCATTAGAAGGAAAAACGATTATTCCAGGCACTGTTAATTCGCATAATCATTCGTTTCAAAGTTTACTGAGAGGGATTGCGGTCGATCGACCATTTTTGGAATGGCGAGATGAGGCATTATATAAATATACGCCTTACTTAGATGAAGAGGCGATTTACACTGGTGCTTTGTTTGCTTTTGGAGAAATGCTCCGCTATGGGGTAACAACGGTCAGTGACTTTTTCTATGTGCATAACAATGGGATAGCCTATGATGAAGCAGTTATCCAGGCTGCGAAGGATGTTGGGATCAGACTTGTGTTAGCACGAACAATGTATGATTGGGACGGTGCTCCAAAAGCGTATATCGAGACAATTGATGATGCTGTTTCCAGAACCTATGCGCTTGCGAAGAAATATCAAGGCAATTCGATGATCCATATCCAACCAGCGCCGCATAGTCCACATGCCGCATCTCCGGAAATGATTAAAGCCGGGCATCGTCTTGCTTGTGAGATTGACACACCGTTCCATATTCATGTAGCAGAAGAACCCTTTGAGGTGGAAGAGACGCTAGCGAAATATGGGCTTAGACCAGTCCATTACTTAGATTCATTAGGAGTAGTGGATGAGCGAATGATCGCGATTCATTTGGTTTGGCTAGAACAAGCTGAAATAGACCTCCTTGGTTCTAGAAACACCTCTCTTGCTTATTGTCCATCTAGCAATATGTTTCTAGCTGATGGAATTACAAAGATTCCTGATTTGGTGAAGGCAGGTGTGAACATTACATTGGGATCAGATGGTGCATGTAGCAATAATCGCATTTCTGTTTTTGAGGAAATGAGAATGTGCTCGATTTTGCAAAAGGTTGATAGATTGGATGGAACGATTGTAAATGCCCAGCAAGTATTTGATATGGGCACAAAAAATGCTGGAGAAATCCTGCGTTTACCAATCGGAAAATTAGAACAGGGAATGCAAGCTGATTTTGTGGCGATTGATACGAATGATTTGTCATTATTACCAAAAACTAATTTAATTGCAAATATTGTCTATTCGATGCAGCCAAATGCTATCAAGGATGTGTATGTGAAAGGGAAGCAGATTGTCGGTGATGGTAAGCTTTTGACCATTTCAGAGGAGGCTATTGGGAAGCGGGTGAATACTTTTTTTGAAAAGACTAAGGAAAAAATGAGTAGAGGTTAAACGGAAAAGTATAAGCGTATGTTGGGCAGGGGATACCTTGTCCTTTTTCTATTATGAGCAAATCAGAGCTTGCTTCAACAATTTCTAATAATGATAATGGTATAATATGACTAGGTTAATTTATCCATCCATCTGAATTTGCGGAAAATACATCGATGGTGATTAATATTAACAGAAAGGGTGGTCAATATGCTAGCAAAAATCAAAAAGGTAAAATTTAATACAGAAGGAAAAAATCCAGTATATAAGGTTATTCTAGAATGCCCAAAAGGAAAGGAACTCTATATTCATTTCGATTATACATATGCAACAAATACATTTTGGCCAATAGAAGTGAGCTATGATGGTCAACATAAAGGTGCAAAACTAGCATGGTATACAAGGGATGTAGAGCATATGACAGTAGAATCATTCTTAAAGATTATTGCCGAGAAGATCAATAAGAAATACGAATATTGTTTTGGAGATTAAAAGTATTGATTTTCTATAGATATCTTCCACATGCGGCGTAGAAAATTTTTGTATCGTTTAGAATAAAAGAGTATTACGGGGGTATCTATGAATATAGGGGAAGAAATCGTTGCGTCATATTTGGAATACATAAAAGATTGTGATTTTGTTCAAAAAAATCTTTATACAAAAGATGTTCAAGGTGAAATTGATGTGGTAGGCATTAATTTAAAAATAAATGAAGCGTATATTTGTGAATCCACAACCCATTTAACTACAGGGTTACTATATGTAGGAAGAGATTATAAGAATAATAATATACAGAAATTATTTGATAAATTTAGTAAAGACATAGATTATGCCGAAAAGTATCTTCCAAACTATCAAAAACATTATATGTTATGGTCACCAATTGTTAAAGATAATAAAACAACACGGGACAATAGTCAAATATATCAACTAAGTATTGTAAAAGGTATGATTTATGATAAGTACGGGATAAATCTTGAACTTATTATAAATGAAACATACCAAGATTGTTTAAAAGAATTGCGGGAATATGCAAAAAAAGAAACAAAAGCATTGCAATCACCAATATTGAGATACATGCAGATAGAGGAATATTTAAGTAAACATATTATGAATCTAAAAAAGTAAGAAATGAGATAAGGACATAGATCTGGACTAACCTAAAATAGTGAGACAATATAAAACACCTCCAAAATGGCAATACTTGAGATAAGTATTGTGACATTATTCGGAGGTGTTTTTGCGTGGGCAAAAAAACTGTATATACAAAAGAGAT
>NZ_CATNHG010000137.1:0-11851 GCF_950097965.1 Bacillus sp. T2.9-1 | reverse complement strand
TTTTTTAATGCTTAATTTTTTCCAGCTACCGCGCTCTCGCTTGGTGGCCTTTTTGTCTAGTTGGAGGACGCGTCCCCCAACTAGACAAAAAGGATATTTATTCTCCCACAAACATTTTACTCATACAACTTAAGTATAACTAATCTTTTTCTTGAAAATAAAAAAACTCCTCCGTAGCTGACTTGTATGAAACAAATCAGAGATGATCTACATAAGGAGTTTCGTTTTATGCGTCTTTCCATTCCTTCTATGGAATAATTGTTCCTACCCTCCAAAAAATTTCTTTAACTTTTCCAATTCTTCTTCGCTGTAGGTTTTCGATTTATCAAAATAAGGGTTGTCTTTCAGCACATTTTTAGGGTCAAGATTTGTTTTAATCGATACACTAAGCACGTCTGAATCTTCAGCAATAACTCTGTCTGTTACGCTATCATAGTTGGATAGATTCGTTCCTTTTTGCTCTTCCATATAGTACCTCCTTTTTTCCTATAGGATTTTCTATTACCAATAATTTATGCTAAATATTATAGGTGAAAAATAATTCAAAACAGCCCTTTTCCCTCCCTTATATCAAATGGGAATATTATCCTAATTAATAATAATATTCGGAATAATTCGCTCAGGCATTCACAATATTTGCTTTTGTAATCGTTTTCAAATATAATATACATTAGGTTGGATAACATCAGTGGTTATCATCGTACGCAGCGCAGGTGGAGCTGGTACTCTTATAGAGCTTTTTTAAGTTCTAAAAAAGAAGCAGAAAATCTTCTTATTAATGGAGGATTTTCTGCTTCTTTTCTTTTCCTTATTAGATTGTTCGCTTAAATTTTTGCTCATGACTAAGCAACCATTCTTTTCTCCATAAGCCACCAGCATACCCAGTTAGGGTTCCATTTGCACCTATAATTCGGTGACAAGGAATGACAATACATAGCTTATTTTTTCCATTTGCACTTCCAACTGCTCGTACTGCCTTTTCGTTCCCTATGTTGTTGGCGATATCTTTATAGGATCCAGTACCAGCATACGGAATAGTCGTTAACGCGTCCCAAACTTGCTTTTGGAAAGGTGTCCCCCCTATTTCCATCGGGAAGGAAAAGTCACGGCGCTTCCCTTTAAAATAGTCATCTATTTGCTTGGAGCACGTAACTAATACATTTGGTGTAGATGCATTAATCAGATTTTCTGCCAGTTCTTTTTCCGAAAATAAGATAGAAGAAACAGCCTTTTCCGTTCCACTTATTTCTATTACTCCAATTGGAGAATGATAATCGATTGTATACATCCTAATCCCCCATATAGCCTTATTTGCTTTTTATTTTAACAGAAAGTTGTATAGCAAACACTAATCATGCATTTTATCTTTTCCTTGTTTCTTAATCGAAAAACAATACAAAATCCCTTAGTTATTTTGTATCTTCCTCTCTTATTAATTTAACTTTATATTTACAAATGTAATAAATAATGGTAGGATTTTAAAGGATTTTATTTAATTCCTATTTAACCTATATGAATTAATAAAATTAAAGGAGGAGATTACATTGAACTTATTCACTGTTTTAAACATTATCATCTTACTTATTTTGCTTAGCGTTCTTTTCTACATGCAAAAGAAACATATTTCCTTTTCTAAACGTGTGTTTACAGGATTAGGACTTGGGGTAGTATTCGGAGCTATCCTACAATTGATTTATGATCCTACTTCTGAGGTAATCACGAATACAAATGATTGGTTTGGTATAGTCGGAAGCGGATATGTAAAGCTATTACAAATGATTGTTATGCCGCTAGTCTTTATTTCGATCATTGCAGCATTCACAAAGCTTGAAAAATCAGCTAATCTTGGCAAGATCAGCGGTCTTGTAATTGGAACACTGTTACTGACTACAGCTATTTCTGCTGGAATCGGAATTGCTACAACAGCTGGCTTTGATTTAAAGGCAATTGATGTAAGTGCTGGAGATGCTGAAATTCTTCGTGGACAACAATTAGAAGAAACTTTAGGAGAAGTCCAAAGTACGACTGTACCACAAAAAATACTTAGCTTTTTACCGGCTAACCCATTTCAAGATTTAACAGGTGCAAGACCAACATCTACAATAGCGGTTGTTATTTTCGCAGCTTTTGTTGGGGTTGCTTTTCTTGGTATTAAAAGAAAAAATCCGGAGCAAGCAGCATTTTTCCAAAAAATCGTCGAGGCTATACATACGGTTGTTATGCGAATTGTAACATTAGTTCTACGATTAACTCCATATGGAATCCTTGCATTAATGGCAAAGACCGTTGCAGGAAGTAACTTCGATGCCATTGTGAAGCTAGGTAAATTTGTTATTGCTTCGTATGTTGCGTTAATTGCGATGTTTATTGTTCATTTAATCATTCTTGCTATTATGGGACTAAGTCCAAAACAATATGTGAAAAAGGTTTGGCCTGTTCTAACTTTTGCATTCACTTCACGTACAAGTGCTGGAACAATGCCCTTAAACATTGAAGCACAAAAAAATAAATTAGGTGTACCTGAATCCATTGCAAACTTCTCTGCATCGTTTGGGGTATCAATTGGGCAAAATGGCTGTGCCGGAATCTATCCAGCAATGCTTGCAGTCATGATTGCACCAACACAAGGGATTAATCCATTATCCCCTTCATTCATCGCAACCTTAATTATCGTTGTTATGATCAGTTCTTTTGGGGTAGCTGGAGTTGGTGGAGGAGCAACGTTTGCAACCTTAATCGTTCTTTCTACTTTAAACCTACCAGTTGCTTTAGCTGGGGTATTAATTTCCGTTGAACCACTAATTGATATGGGGCGTACTGCTCTAAATGTAAGTGGATCAATGGTTTCTGGTGTTGTAACAAGTAAAACACTTGGTGAATTAGATACGAAGCAATATCAATCTAATGATGTGGATACTTCTGAGAATATGGCATAAATGAAAAAAGCAAAGCACCTGTAAAAAAAATGGCGCTTTGCTTTTTTTTACTATTTTAAGCTTGCTTAAAGTATATCCCACTGTCCCTAAAGGTTCCGTATGGTTCAACTGCTATCAGTACGGTATAATACCCTCTACCTGAAAGCAGTTTCCCTTTTATTTTATCATCGCAAATACTTCTACACGCTTATCACTGTCTGTTTGGAAAACACCACGCACAGCAGAGGTAATTGTTTTAGCACCAGGCTTTTTCACCCCACGCATGGTCATACACATATGCTCTGCTTCCACTACAACCATCACTCCATGTGGTTCAAGTGTTTCCATCATTGTATCTGCAACCGTGGACGTAATTCTCTCTTGAAGCTGCGGACGTTTCGAAACTGCCTCGACTGCTCTTGCAAGCTTACTTAATCCAGCGACTCTTCCTCCCTTAGGAATATAAGCTACATGAGCTTTTCCGTAAAAAGGAACTAAGTGATGCTCACACATAGAATAAAAAGGAATATCCTTAACTAATACCAATTCTTCATGGTCTTCATGAAAAATCGTTTCAAAATATTCTTTTGGATCGATTGTAAGTCCAGAAAAAACCTCTTCATACATTTTTGCTACACGTTTTGGAGTATCCAATAATCCTTCTCTATTAGGATCCTCTCCAACCGCTTCTAATAATAAGCGAATTGCTTCCTCTATTTGAGGAATATTCATTTTACTCATTCCGTAATCCTCCTAAATGTCTTCCCGGTTGTCTACACTCCACGCTTATTTCCCCAAATATACGTATGTAGCTGTGGAAGTACCTTAACATTTTTGAACTCATGATCAAGCATTGTTTTATCAATCAACCACTCGTATTTAGTCAGTAATTGCTGTACTAATTGCGCGTTATCGATTGTTTTATTATCATCGTTACCAACCTGCAGGAAAAAAGGAACATCTGGATAGCGCAGATGAACCTTTTTCGCATATTCATAATCTTCGTCTGAAAATACAACTACCTTTAGACTCATATGATTACTTCGATTTGCATCTCTTAATCTTTGCATAATCGAATCTAATATGTCAAAATCCGTGTTCATTTTCGAGCTAGGCGGTTTTGGTGAAATAGTTAGCTCATCAATATCTACAAACCAATCCTGCCATTTACTTCCCTGCGTTTCAAGACCGATTTTTATTCCTTTTTCTTTTAATAAATCTACCAGAAAAGAAAGATTTTTCAATAGGGCAGGATTCCCTCCAGACAGTGTTACAAATGAGAAGCCATTGCCGCCTAAGCGAACTAATTCATCCCATATTTCTTCAGCCTGCATTTGCTTAATTAGATCTTTCCCGCTTCCATCCCATGTAAAAGCAGAATCACACCAAGCACAGGAATAATCGCAACCTGCCGTTCTGACAAACATCGTTTTTTGACCAATGACCATTCCTTCTCCTTGAATCGTTGGTCCGAATATCTCCATTACAGGTACTTTACTCACTCTCCAATCCACTCCCTTCTCATTTCTGCATAACTAGTAGGAGTTTCAAAGAGACGCACAAATTCCACTCTTGCCCCATTATTTGCTTGTTTCATCTCATCCTTTTTCAATGCTTCTTCCATTTTTTCAAATATCCAATAAACAATATTTTCTGCAGTTGTATTCATTGGTGGAAGTGTTTCATTTAAATAACGATGATCCAAATAAATTTCGATTTCCTTTTTCCATATCTTCTTAATATCACCAAAATCAATCATCAATCCACGGTCATCTAAATATCCGCTAATACCGAAAACAACCTTATACGTATGTCCATGAAGATTCATGCATTTACCTTCGTAGGCATGCAAGTGATGTGCTGCATCAAAGGTAAACTCTTTACTCACCATGACACGCTTATGATGATATTTTAATTGCTTAGAAGAAATATCTTCCCCAAACTTTTGCAGTCTATCTACTATTCGAAAGTCATTCATTCTATTATAACCCCTTTCGAACAGCTAAATAATCATCCAAGCCCTTTTTACGGAGCTTACATGCAGGACATTCTCCACAGCCATCTGCAACCATTCCGTTATAGCATGTCAGTGTCTTTTCGCGAACAAATTTGAACGCACCTAACTCATCTGCAAGCCCCCATGTTTCTGCTTTATTTAACCACATTAGTGGAGTATGAATGACAAATTGATTATCCATTGAAAGATTTAATGTTACATTCAATGACTTAATAAAGATATCACGACAGTCTGGATAGCCACTAAAATCTGTCTCACAAACGCCAGTTACAATATGTTTTGCTTCAATCTGGCTTGCTAATACACCCGCGAATGACATAAATAATAAATTGCGTCCAGGAACAAAAGTAGAAGGCAATGCGCCATCTTTTCCTTCTTCAACCGCAATATCGTCTCTTGTTAAAGCATTTGGCGCAAGCTGATTTAGCAAGGACATATCAAGAATATGATGTTTAATGCCAAGCTCTTCTGTAATCTTTTTCGCACATTCAATTTCTGTAATATGTCTTTGATTGTAGTCAAACGTAACAGCTACTACTTCTTTGAAGTTTTTCATTGCCCAAAATAGACAGGTAGTGCTATCTTGACCACCACTAAATACAACAACCGCTTTTTCGTTTTTCATTTCCAAAATCTCCTTCATATAGAAAAAACAGCACTACTAAGAAAGCAGTCCTGTTTTTCTTAGTTTTTTAAAGAGGGTAGCTAGAACCTCCACCGTAATATACGGATTTACTATATAATTGGTTTAACTCGACTTATTATAACGTAAATTAAGCAATTATTCTATGAGAATATTACTTTTTCTCCGTATAAGATTTAAATGAACACTATGCTAATCTTTTCTTTGTATATAAATTGGTCACAATGTAGCCACAAGCAATCATTAAAGTAGCTAGTATTCCTCCTTCTAGACCAAAGGAACCACCTGTTAACCAATCATTTCCCATAGAAACATCAATACCGTAAAGGCCATATGGAGTCGTTCCACTAACTGGGAAGCCAAACACATTTCCTTGGAAATAATTCCACGTTATATGATAGCCAATCGGCATCCATAGGCTTTTTGTCTTATCATACATATAGGCAAACAAGAGCCCTACTAGAAAAATATTAACAATTCCGAGGATGGCGACATTCGGATTCCACATATGTGCAATGCCAAAAATAAATGCTGAGATGATATATACGACAGTTTTAGAGTTACCGTTATCCGCAAGCGTGGACATTATATAGCCTCTAAACGTTAGTTCCTCTGAAAACCCTACTAATATAAAAAATAAAAGATAGGCTATTGTGTAAGTAGAAAAATGTGGCGAACCAATTGAATTAGCTATCTCTATATTTTTTGTGAATAATAGAATTAAAAATATAACGACGATAGACACTGCACCAAGAGCTAAACCAGTGAAAAAATCTGGAGAAAACTTTTTAAAACCCATTTCTGAAATTCTCTTCTTATTAACAAACTTCCATAAAAGAAACAAGATTGCGATACCACCGATCATCCCTATTCCCTGAGACAAAAGAGAGAGGGGAGAACCATCTAATACCTGATTAATCATTTCATCAGAAATATCAGGATTAATTTGAGATTCAATAATGACAGCTATAATCATACCTGGGGCTGAAAGAATCAATTGTGCTATCATTGTAGCCAATAAAGCTAACAAAATAATCCAACCAGATCTTATCTTACCTAACTTATTTTTGAACATATATGCCTCCATTTTTTTGGCTTTCTTCATTATTATATCTATTTCCACTTGGAAAATATATACTTTATTACGTAGCAATAACATCAAAATTATTGTCTATTATTCGGAGAATTCTACAGAATAGTGCGATAGAAACAGGAAGATTAGGCACATTTAAATTTTGCGTAGGAATGGTTAGTTAGTTTATTTTTGGGTATAGAATAATACTACTACATAAAATATTATGAAAAGATTGGAACGATTATCATGATTCGATTTGAAAATGATATGGAACTACGAAAGGATTTAGAAAAGGAATTAATCTCTACCTCAGAAGTTACCGAGCTATTAGGATGCACTCGGCAATATATCCACGAATGTGTTAAAAAAGGGATTTTAGACCCTCTAAAAGTAGGCAACAAAGAAAGGATTTATTTAAAGTCAGATATAATGGCACATATAAACAGAAAGAGAAAATGACTAATATCATTTTCTCTTTCTTAAAATCAACTCTTTTCTCCGTCTACCATTACTTCCTTTACATCTTTTATTCTTTTATGATTATCCATAAGCCTGTGCTGCAATCGCATATAAGCAATTATTTCTTTTTGGGAATGCTTCGATATTTTTCACCATTACTGGAGGACGATTTACTATTTGAAATCCTAGCTTCTGTAGCTCTTCCATTATGGTGTTTTTTCCTTCCACTATATCTATTCTTATACTTCCTTGATTGTTTGCAATGATTGTCTTAATAAGGAGAATTGCCTGTTCATCATCTTGTGCTACAATAGGACCGATAACTAGATTACTAGGTTTTTTTACAGTAAGAGCATATCCAACCATTACTCCTTTTCTATCCTTTAGTACAAGTGAATCTTTTGCCTGTTTTATTCTGTTCTCTAGGAACAGCACTCTTGAACTTCCAAATGCTGCTTGGTCTAATACAAGCATTTCTTCTAAATCTGTTTTCACGAATTGATGTATAGTATAGCCATCTAATACAAGCTTCATTTGCTTACCTTTCCCAAGAAGCTTTGTTACATGGCTATATTCCTTAAACGATAATTTTTCATAAACAGGTCTGCCTTCTTTTGTCGCAATTAACATAAGAGCCATATTTCTTGGCAATTGGTTCATACAATGAATCAGCAACACTTTCGCTAGTCCTCTTCCTCGATAGTTCGGGTGAACAATTACCATGCCGATAGATGCTAGCTTAGCTCCATAAGGAATAATTGCAGCACAGGATACTACTATCTTCTCTAACGTTATGTGACCAAACATAGTTCCGGAAACGAGTAGAGTTTGGATTTCTTCCAAGTCATAATCCCAGCCAACAATAGTAGCTAAGGAAAGCAAGTCATTCATATGAGATTTATTTAACTGTTGCATCGTTATTAATTCTTCGTTATTCATCAAATACTCCTTCCTTGTAAATCAACAGAAAATTATAAATAATATTTCTATTATAATAGGTAACTTCCATCAGTGGGGATTTTTTCTTTTTCATTTTAGTCAATAACACCTTTAGGAAGCTGTCCTGTTCATACAAAAAAGAATCAGAAAATCTTTGCTCCATGCAAGATCATTCTGATTCTTCCCCTACCTATCTATTAAATTTTCATTTCTTTCCCAGTAAAATCAATAAATCCTAATTCGCTAGTTATGTCTAGCTTTCCTTCTAAAATATCAAGGATACCATTTGCTGACTCTTCTGGATAGCCTGTTGCGTTGTCGCCACCCATATCTGTTTTAATCCAGCCAGGATGAACAGCATATACAGCTATGTCTTTGTCTTTTACATAGCTGGATAATTGAACGGTAAACATATTTAGGGCTGCTTTCGAAATTCCATATGGAAAGTCTCCGCCATAGGCATTATGAATACTTCCCGCTTCTGAAGAGATATTAATAACTGCCTGTTTTTTCCCTTTATATAAAAGGGGTAGGAAATGTTTCATTATTCTCATCGGTCCTAATACATTGACATCCATCGTAAACTGAACCTGATTAAAATCGAGCTCTTCAATTGGCTTTCCCCGTTCTGCGAGGACTCCTGCGTTATTAATAATGCCGTCAATAGAATCAACATCTTTTACTGCTAGTTCAGCTGCTTTTGCAATCGACTCTTCATTTGTAACATCAAGAAAATATGTATACACATTGTCTGGAAATTGTTTTTTCAATCGATTGATAGGTGAATCTTCTACAACCGATCGTACCCCCGCAAGTACTGTATGTCCTCTTTCCACAGCCGTTTTAGCAAGGTGAATCCCTAATCCCCGATTAGCCCCTGTAAGAACAATTTTCATTCCATACACTCCCATTCTTTTTGAACATCAACGAACTTTTCGCTGGATGCTTATCCTTTTTCTGGCTGAATTTCCGTATGAAGCGCTTTAAAAAATTGCTGTATATATTTATAGCTGGAGCCGAAATCCCCTAAAGCTCCTTCCTTTGAACAATAAATATCAATTGCTGATTGCATTCCTGCTAGTTTATAAACAGTAATAATCATTAAGCTAGATCCTTTGCTCAATACGATTTCCCCACGATCTGTATCGACTTTTTTTAAATCCCAATTTGACATTTTTCTTTCTACTACATTTTTTACTGTTTCCATCAAGCGATCACGACTTTTTTTATAATAACGTGTCTTTAATTCAGGAACCTTAGGCTGTTCCTTTGTTTCCTCAAAACTTTTAAATATTCCTACAAGCACACGTGTTAAAGACAATTCTTTTTCCTCCCCGATTCACGAAATCTACTATTTTTCTAACATCCATTAGTATAGAACTTCCAACTAGATGGTTTTTTTACACCATTTTTGGGTTACGCCAGTAAAATGTAAGAGCTTTCTTTTTCTTTTCATTATATCTTATATTAAAACATCAATCTAGATTAAACTATTTAGGTTTGTAAATCTCAAGCTGATTCTTCTTATTAATATAATATACTGTCCCATAACGAAGCTTATGCCAAAAAAGCAGTGTACCTATATACACTGCTTCCCTTCTTAGTTCCCCTTATCCAATACCGGTGGCGTTCGATGCTTTGTTGCTTGTTCATAGCTATATGCCATTTCTATTAAACTAGGTTCACTATAAGCTAATCCTGAGAATGTTATCCCCATTGGCTTACCTTTTGGTGTATAGCCTGCTGGAACAGTAATAGATGGGTATCCTGCTTTTGCAGGCATTGCACAACCTAAATATTTCGCAAATAATAACCCATCTAATTGATTTTCTTTCATCGTTATATCGATTCCTTCTGTTGTAGAAAGTCTAAGATCTGTTTCTCGATGCTCTTTATACTTTGCATCTTCCAAATCCCCATTTAATGTTTCACAATACTCAAGAATCGTCTGACCATATTTAACCAGGTCTGGATGCTTTTTATTAAATGTAATAACCTCGCTTAATGAATGAACAGGCACTTCTTCAGAAAGTTTGTGTAAATAGTTATCTATGCCATATTTAAATTCATGGTAGAGAACAATAGAATCGAATTTTTCACGGGGAATGGTAACATCAAGCAAGATAGCCCCTTGCTTTGTTAATTCTTCCATCGCCTCTTCAAACAGAGCTACTTCCTCTTCCTCTTCAGGAAAAAAGGTGCGATCAATTCCAATTCGTTTCCCTTTTAGCCCATCTGTTTTCAAAAATGTCGTATAATCACTTGGCTTCCCCATACTTGTTTGTGTCACTTCATCTTTTTCATCCACACCAGCAATGATCCCTAATAGAATTGCTGCATCACGAACGGTTCTTGTCATTGGACCTGCCGTATCTTGACTGTGAGCTAGTGGGATAATTCCCGTACGGCTAACGAGACCAAGTGTAGGTTTTATTCCAACAAGTGAATTATTACTAGCGGGACTAAGAATGGATCCAGAGGTTTCAGTTCCTATTCCAACCACTGCAAAATTAGCTGCAATGCTTGCACCAGTTCCCGAGCTTGAACCACCTACATCCCAAACACCAGGACCATATGGATTCATGACCTGTCCCCCTAAAGAGCTATAGCCATTAGGCATATCTAATTCCGTAATGAAATTGGCAAATTCAGAGAGGTTAGCCTTTCCAATAATAACAGCTCCTGCTTCTCGAAGCTTTTTAACAATAAAAGCATCCTCTTTAGCAAAATTATGTTCTAATGCAATCGAGCCTGCAGTTGTTGCCATCGAATCATTTGTATCAATATTGTCCTTTATAATAACAGGAATGCCATAAAGTGGTCCCACTTGATGGAGTACCTTCCTTTTTTCATCTAGCTCTGCTGCAATTTCTAATGCATCAGGGTTTATTTCCCTAATAGAGCATAATGCAGGATCAAATGATGCAATTCGATTTAAATATTGCTTGGTCAGCTCCAATGAAGTAATTGCACCAGACTCCAAGGCTTTCTGTATATCTAAAATAGTTGTTTCTTCTATATTATATGGAATGCTACTTTCTGTTTTCATGTTTTCTTCTACCCCCTTCTCCTTTTCTCTAGTATAGCCTGTTCAAATTCTCCCGAGAAGCAGAATCTACTATTTTATCAAAATATTTCGATATGATATAATTTCCCATAAAAAGGAGCAAACAATCATGTATCACTTTCAACTTATTACACAAGAACAAGCAGAAGAAATTGCATATCACTGGCATTATGATGGAATTTATGGATTTTATGACATGGAGGCAGATGAAGAGGATTTAGCTGCGTTTCTTGATAGTGAACAAAGAAATGAGTCCATTTACGCTGTCACAGAAGAAAATCAACTTATCGGTTTTTTTAGTGTAAACAAAGGAGAAAATAATACAATCGATATCGGTCTTGGTTTAAGACCTGATTTAACAGGTCAGAACAAAGGTTATACGTTTTTAACAATTGGGATGAATTATATAATAGAGCATTTTTCCCCTTCCTTTATTAGCTTGGCGGTTGCGACATTTAATAAGCGTGCTATTAAGGTTTATAGGAAAGCAGGATTTAAAGAAACAACTACGTTTATCCAATCGACAAATGGCGGAGATTTTGAATTTGTTAATATGATTTATACTTGTTCCCCTTCAGCTAAAAAAAGTGTTGATTTCGTGTAAAGGAAACTGGACTAACCTAAAATAGTGAGACAATATAAAACACCTCCAAAATGGCAATACTTGAGATAAGTATTGTGACATTATTCGGAGGTGTTTTTGCGTGGGCAAAAAAACTGTATATACAAAAGAGAT
>NZ_CATNHG010000136.1:0-12033 GCF_950097965.1 Bacillus sp. T2.9-1 | reverse complement strand
GTACGTCATCATAAGCTACGCAGAGATCCATTGTGCATCGCATAATTCCCTATCACTACTTTCTATAATTATCCAGTAGTGACCGCGTAGCGTACCCGTAGGTTGGAATAATTACACATAATATATAAATTCTGTTAGGAATCGTGTCGAAAAATATTTTTTTGACACCCCAACAACGGCTCAAACCGTTGATAAATCAATATTTATAGAGGGAGGTAATTAGTGATGAGTGTTACATCAGTTTTAACAAAAGAAAGATCTAATAAGAAAGATATAAAGATAGAAAATACTAAAAGAGATATTAGTAATTTTGTTGAATCTGCTAGTAAAGTAATTGCACCACTTTGGCCGATTTCTACTTTTGCAGCACGTCATCCTTGGATGGGGCTTGAAAAGCAAACTTTTGATCAAGTTGCGGATCGGTTAAAGAATACTCGTGATGTGGATATTTATCCAAGTGCTTCTATGATTCTTTCAGCAAAAAATAAGGGGGAGATTAATGAAGCATTTGTGAAGCAAGGACTGCAGCGATGGCTTGATTCAAATTTACAGACGTTTAATATCCCTCGAGATGTCGCAGAGCGCTTTTGCCATGCAGCACTGAAATTGGAACCAATCCCATCTAATCTATTATCATCTGTAGAACTCAAGAAAAAAGTGGAGGAACTTAGGGAACAGAATGCCGATTCTATCAATCATTCTTCCATGCAACCAATCAGTTCCCAAATAGAGAATCAAGATGGGGAAAGGTTAATCAATATTCTCGATTACCATGTAATCAAGTGGTGTAAATTATATCTCGATGACTCACAGGCAGGTTGGGAAATGCCTCATCGTGAGGATGGTTTCTATCGTTCTTGGCATCGTCTCGTTTGCTATGATCCAGCACTATCTAAATCACAGCGTGAAAGTTTAAAAAAATGGCCAGAAGAGGCTGATAGTGCTTTGAAAAAAGCGTTAAAAGCACTAGATATCCCTGACACGGAAATCCAGAGTTATCTAGAAGTACATTTACTTTCGTTACCAGGTTGGGCAGGAATGATGCTTTGGCGTTCTAATCAGTCAAGTGAGGAAAATGCCCTAATCACCGAATATTTAGCAGTTCGAATTTCCTTGGAATGGGCTCTTATACATCCCTATCTCCCTTTTAGGAATAAACGATTGGAAAAAAGGGAGGCCACTCATTCTCTATTAGCAGCTTTGATTCATTGGGGTAGCCTGTCACTAAAGGAATGGACACAGTTGTCAAAGACTAAACAACACGAATATTTGCTATTTGCGGCAAGATTTGATGAGAAACTATGCAGAAAACTTTGGCTGGAAGCTTGGGAACAAACACATGCTGAGCAGTTAAGGCAAAAGATTATCTCCAAACAATCTAGGAACAGCGATAAGGATACGACGTTAGCGCAATTTGTATTTTGTATTGACGTACGCTCAGAACCATTTCGTCGTCAATTGGAAAAAGAAGGACCATTTGAAACGATTGGCATGGCTGGTTTTTTTGGAATACCAATTGCAACGAATGAATTGGGGAGCGCGCACAGTCATCCATCCTTGCCAATTATGAATAAGCCTTTGCATAAAATTATGGAGAGTACAGAGGAGAATGAATTAATTTCCTTTCAACAACGTAAGCAGGCAGTTCATTCCTTAAGTTATACATTTAAAACAATGAAACAGAACTTACTTGCAAACCTACTTTTACCGGAATTAAGTGGTCCCTGGCTTAGTCTTCAAATGGTAGCACGCAGTTTTGTGCCAAAAAGTGCAGATCGTTTGATTCATAATCTTCGTAAAAATTGGTTGCGTAAACCGAAGACAAACTTGGTGCTTCATCATGTTCATCAAACAGAGGAAGGAATACCGATTGGATTTTCGGAGAGCGATAAAGTGAACTATGCCCGACAAGCTCTAAAAATGATGGGAATAACAGACAATTTCAGCCCATTAGTTGTGATATGTGGACATGGAAGTCAAAGTATTAATAACCCTTATGCGTCTTCACTTGACTGTGGTGCCTGTGGAGGGGCATCAGGTGGATTCAATGCTAGGGTTTTAGCAACTTTATGTAACCTTGTTGAAGTAAGGGAAGAGCTAGCTTTGGAAGGAATAGCTATTCCTGATGATACTGTCTTTGTAGCGGCTGAGCACAATACAACAGTGGATGAATTACACTGGATATATATACCAGAGGAGCTTTCCGATTCAGCACATGCTGCGTTTCAGCGTATCGAAGCCATTTTGCCAAGAGTAAGCCACCAGGCAAATGCAGAGCGTCTTGCTAAATTACCTCATTTCCAATCGAAACAGAGCAAGCCAAAGTCTGAGGCCTATCAACTAGCTGAAGATTGGAGCGTGATCCGACCGGAATGGGGGTTAGCTGGCAATGCGGCTTTTATTATAGGACAACGTACATTAACGGAAGGTTCTGACTTAGAAGGCAGAGTATTTCTTCATAATTACAATTGGCAGAAGGACCGCAATGGGGAACTTTTAGATACGATTATTTCCGGTCCAGGAACTGTCGCTCAATGGATAAATCTAGAATATTACGCCTCAACGGTAGCTCCCCATTATTATGGTAGTGGCAATAAGGCAACGCAAACTGTTACAGCAGGTATTGGTGTTATGCAAGGAAATGCAAGTGACTTATTAACTGGCCTTCCTTGGCAATCTGTTATGCAATCAGACAATGAAGCTTATCATTCTCCACTTCGTCTGCTGATTGTCATTCAGGCACCTAAAGAATATGTGGAGCGATTATTAAAAAATAATGCAGCATTTCAACAAAAAGTAAAAAATGGTTGGCTCCGACTAGCGAGTGTCAGTCCAGAAGGTCATTGGGAAAACTGGTAGCAGTTGGTTTTTATAACAAAGGAGTGTACGATATGAATTTAGAAAAGACGAAAAAAGTGTTATTTCTGATGGATGTTAGAGAAGGCTTGGAGTCTATTTTAAAAGAAGAAACGAATATTCAACCAGAAAACATGCTGACTATCAAATGCTTTGGCCCTGTTATTTCCAATCCTTTTGGGGATATTATGAGGTCCATTATTATTGCTATTTATCAGGAACAAGTAGAAGAAATCTTTGTTGTCGGAACAAGAGAAGAAGGAAATAGTGCTATTTCTATAAAAGATCAATCTAATGCCAAAATACAAACATTAAATTATCTATTTCAAAATAGCATGCCTGAATTTTCCGGTGAAACAATTAATGAATGGCTAAATGGGAAACAAAATACTGGTGACAATATCAAAAATTGTGTTAATATGATTTGTCACCATCCATTAGTGCCTGCAGAGGTTAAAGTGAGAGGTTTAATCATCCATAATCAACATGGAAAGTCTGCCATCACTGAGATTTCGGCAAATAAAACTGCTTGAAAAATGAAAAAGCATGCTAAATGTTATTGAGTCATCAATCGGAATGGTATATATTCATATATATTACAGAGATTTGCTTCTACCATAAGCCAATCTTTTTAAAAATAAAAAACAGATTGAAAACTAGTTTTTATTGTTCAATAGGGGATGCATAGAAAATGAAAATATCAAAAGGCTCTTGTGAAGCCGAAATCAGTAAGGCAATTACTCAATGGGAAAAGGACTTTCTTGGTCGTGGATCTTTATCTGTTAAAACAGATATATTACGGGATATGATTATCGTGAGTTTACAAGGTATATTAACACCAGCTGAATATACGGTGTGTGAAACAAAAGAAGGACTATTAACCATTAAGAAAACTCGCTCCGAATTAGTGGAATCAGGAGTAGAAGAACTAAAGAAATGTATAGTAACCATTACTGGAGAAGAAGTAAAAAGTTTTCATACTGATTTAAGTTCACGCACAGGGGAACGCGTAATGATATTTAAATTATTTAATAATGTGGAAAATCTTTTTGTGTAAAAAAGACTAGGTATGGCATATAGGGTATTACGGTATTTTTTAGAGTGAAGAAAAATTCAGATGAAAAGAACAAGGCTGTGACAAAACTAAATAACTAATCTTTAAAGACGAACAATCTTTAATTTAGCTCTTAAATAAAGCTACTTTATCTATGTTTTTAAATATAGTTAAGTTTAAAAATAAGTTGTTCCATTGCGCTACAGACGCACGATTCTCTCTATTTCCTGCAGGAGTGGAGCGTCCTCCGCTACATTTCACTTCGTTTTTAAACCTTTTTCTAAAAAAAATAAACACGAACGTACATGTAATACAATTACATTATAGTTCGTGTTTATTGTTAGTTGAAATACTTATGTCCCAGCCTCGTTTATTTATTCTCCCAAAAAATAAATAAAACGCCTAAAAGAATAAGGCTAGAGCCAATCCAAAAGGTTATTCCGATATTTTCTCCAAGAATCATCCATCCAAGTACTGCCCCGACCACAGGCTGGAAGAAGAAAAAGATTCCTCCACTTGAGGCATTAAGCATTTGTAATCCACGATTCCAAAGTAGAAATCCTCCAGCTGTTGAAACAATTCCCAAATACAGTAAGCCTCCATAAATAGATGGATGTCCCCATTCAGAAATATTGATTCCTTGTAGCCGAGGCAAAACAAAAGGTGTTAACACGATTAGAGCAACAGTGATGGAATAAGTAGTCACTACAGTTTGTGAATAGTTACTTGGCAAAAGCTTTATAAGTACAGACATAAACGCCCATGTCAATGCGGCGAGTAAAAGTGTTATCCCACCTAGCTTGCTCGTTAAATCAAGATCCCCGATTCCAACAATAAGAAATACGCCAATGGTAGCGAGAATAACGGAAAAACCCTTTTTCATTGTCAAACGTTCTTTAAGCAGCAATCGTGCAAAAATCACCATAAATGCAGGGGTGGATGATGTGATAATTGCCCCCATTTGAGCAGAGGACAGCATGGTACCTGTTTCTTGTGCAACAATAGAAATGGCATTTCCAATAATGCCAATAGCTATGATGATAAGGAAATAACGTTTATCTATTCTCCATTTTTGCCGAGTTACAAACCCGATAATAATCAAAGTTACAATAGCGATTAGATAACGTAACCAAACAAGTTCAAGTGGGGAAATGACTGCAACAACCACTTTCACAACAACATACATACCACCCCAAATGCTGGCAGCTAAAGTTAAATAGATAGACCCTAATACAGTATTTTTCATGTTTTTTCCTCCGTTTATTGATTGCTATAAGCCCTTAACGGAGAAGTGTAGTCATCTTCCCTCATTAAAAGCAGAAAGATACTACTGGTACATCATTTTCAAATAACGGAGTCCAATACATGTGATTCACCTCATCGTTGGAAAAATTTTTCTTTCATTATAACAGATTCTGATAATTCATTGTTTTCGAATTTTATGGATATTAGAAAGTATGTTAAATTATTCATAACAGGGAAGTTACTAGAGGTCTATTTTTCTTTACATAGTAGATTAAAATATGGAGTGAATCTTTTGGTTTTGAAATAACGATACTGGAACAAGAAGAAATGTAATTATTAATGAAACCAAATTGTTCCATAGAAGTATAAATAAATAAAGAGAAAAATAACAAAATGTCTTTGCAACATGTGAACTTAAATTAGTCTGAATGGGAGGGGAAAATGAAGAAAGTTGCATTCTTGATAACAGTTGGCGTTTTTCTATTTATGACGGGCATTTATTTATCCACGAAATGGGTTATCTTTGGAACAGCTCTTTCTATTATTGGTAGCTTTATGGTGGGGGGAAGCTCCTATTTTTTGATTAATACAAAAAATAAGAGGACTCCTGAGTAACTGGAGGAAATAGGAGGATGGAGGTCGGATAGGATGAAAAAAATTATTTGGGCTTGTCTTACTTTAGCTGTGATTCTAGTTGTTAACTGGGGTTTAGCAACAATGTTTAATAATCATTTCATTGATTGGTCTTTTTTAGCTGGACTTGGGGCAACCATATTTATCGCTTTCTTTCATTCTTCTGGTGGGTTTACGTCTGATCTAGCTGATTCAAGACTTCAAAGCGGTAATAATGACGAATATTGGGACGCAAAAGAAGTGAAAACAAAAATCCCTAGGCAAAAAAGGAGTTTTACCCCAACCATTTCCTTCTACATTTCATTAGGATATACCATTATTGCTGGTATCGTTTCTTTCTTTTATTTTTGAAAACTATGAAACACCTAATTTTCGCTGTAAAAAAGTGTTCCTCTTCTTAGTAATATAGGGGGGGACAAATATGACTGATAGGAAGGATGGTAAGCATCCCAGATTAGAAAGCTATTTACTATATGGAATGATTTTTGGATTATTACCTGGAGTGATTGTTAGTATATTTGGTATTATAGCAGGAAATGTATTTCTAGCTGTTGCTGGTTGCGGAGTAGGGATTTCGTTAGGAATGTTGGTAGGTACTTTGCTATACTCTTTAAAAAAAGTGAATAGTTAAGTGAAATATAACCCTCCTGATGGAATAATAATGATAGCAATGTTTAATGGAAAAGCTGCTGGATGTGTGGCATCACGTAAATTTGGAATAAAAACAGAGTCACAGAAAAAAAGTTTCGGCCAAATGACAGCATAAGCCGTCTAATAAATAGAGTAAGAACGGCTGATAATGTCAATCTATCATTCCGGTTATCACAGAAGGATGAATAGCCAAAAAGGAGTACATGGCGACTAGAATAAGTTATAAAAGGAAACCCATGACATTTATCATTAATACTTCAGAATTAAGTTCCAATCCTCAGTCAAAACAACTCGGAGCTGAAATGGAAGTGGTAAATGTAGGATTTTTGCAATCCGATGAAATAGCGGAGATACATTGCTAATGAAGAGTATAGCATTATTGTGAACAGTAAAGATAATAAAAAAATAAACTAAAAATATTATATGGGAAGTCAGATGACTCCCCATATTTCTTTTAATCCGTCATATACTCATTCACTAAAACATAACATCTTTCTTTTGTTGATTCGTATAAAGAGATATATAATGCGACATTTTCAAAGGTGCCTCCATCATATTTTAGTCTTTCTTCCTCCGCTTTTGCTTCTTTTTCCTCTATCCATTTAAGCTGTTTAGTTTGCAAGTCTTGCATTGTCTCTTGTGACAAATCTTTTTTCAATGTTGCATAAATAGCATTCAGTGCTTCGTCATACTTTTCATAAGAAATGCCATAGTAATTTTTCATCGCGTTTGTAGCACCTGAATCGGAACCCTCTTTATCTGGAAATGTATCAAGCTCTTTCTGGAGATTGTCTAATCTTTCTAAAAAAACTTGTTTGTTGCCCGCAATCTTATCTGGCAAGGCATCAAGCACTTTCTGAATAGTAGCTAAGCTTTCTTGCCTTTTTTCCTCTATATTATTCTCTTGTTTCGAATCGTTATTATTATTAGCATCATCTGATTCACTTTGATCACTAGGATTAGGTTCCTCTATATTCTCAGATGCATCATCATTTGTAGAAGGCTCGTCTGTAGTTTCTTCAATATTCTCTGGTTCCGTTTGATTATTGCTTGATGGAGTTTCGTTAGATGAATTGCTGCAAGCAGACAATCCTAACAGTAAGATTACCAATAGGATTGCTTCTGTAAAAAATTTGTTTTTGTTCATTTGTTAATCCTCCCAATAAAAAATGGCGTCCATTATTAAATAATCATTTGGATTCCGATAAATGGTATCTATTTTAGCACGAAATGGCAATAGCTCACTAAGGCTAGCTGCTGATAAAAGCTCAATATCAAATTCCTGTAAAGCAAATCTTATCTTGACAGCAAATTCTTGGTATTTTTCGTTTACATATAAACGATGAGGTCCATCAAGTAAAAATCCTGAAGCACCACTGACTTTTTCATTCGTTTCGATACGAATCTTATGAAATCGTTCACCCATTCCCATAATCGCCACAGGTGCCAAACAGCATATATCAATAATGATTCCTTCCATATTCTCCTCACGCATCCTATATTTTTCTTCCACTGTGACGCCTTCTTTTATATAGCAAAATATTTCAACAAAAGATGCGTATCCCACTTCCAAAGTGATTCCACTCCGCCTCACAGATTAGATTAGGTATCCATTTTAGTCGATAAAACAATCGCCTAATTATGGGCTTCAATTTCTTGGTGATTCTCTGTATCATAGGGAAACCGATCGCCAACGACCTTTCCAGTAATTAGATTTTGTAATTATTTGTTAGAAAACGTATGTTTTACCATTCCATTTGTGGAAAGTAAATAATTCTGCTATATATATTAATTTCAATGGGAATCGAGTAGTATGGATGGAATGAAAGATATATTTATCTTATTTTCCGCTAGTAAATTTTCTGACGTAAGAAAATGAATAGGGATAAAATCATGGGTTTTAAAACGTTAAGCAATAGTGCAATTTAACCAATAATCAATAACAGCAAATTATGGTAAGTATAACATTTATCATACTATCATACATAGAAAATCCCATCAATTTTAGAGACAATTACACCTGTTTGGCTTGTTTCTTGACGCAGTACTAATTATGTGACACAATAACTACCGAACGGTCGGTAGTTTTATTAAAGGAGGATATGAAGGTGAATAAGTATTGGCTAATGGTATTTAGTGCGGGGATTGTGGAGGTTGCTTGGGTTTCTGGGCTTAAGCATGCATCCACTTTTTTAGAATGGACTGGAACGATTTTCGCCATCATTATTAGTTTTTATCTATTAATATATACAACAAAATATTTGCCTATTGGTACAGTATACGCTGTGTTTACTGGGCTGGGGACAGCTGGAACAGTCATTGCGGAAATCATTCTATTTAAAGAACCAATTAATCTAGTGAAAATGGTTTTGATTCTCGTATTATTAATAGGTGTAATTGGCTTGAAAATGGTAACAGATGAAGGGGCAAACAAAGAGGAGGCATAAACGATATGGCGTGGCTAGCTTTAATTGCAGCAGGATGTTGTGAGATAATTGGTGTCATTAATATTAAACGGTTAACGATGAAAAAATGGGATGCGCTTCTTTATTTAATCATTGGGTTTATGTGTAGCTTTGCATTACTTACTTATGCGATGAAGACTATTTCAATGGGGACAGCATATGGCGTATGGACAGGAATAGGCACAGTAGGCTCCGCAATCTTAGGGATGTTTGTATACGGAGAGCCCAAGGATTGGAAAAGAATTTTATTTATTGCAATGATTCTTTGCGCTGCAGTCGGATTGAAACTAATCTCATAAAGGAGAGAATTACGTGAAAAAAGAAGAGATAAAAAAAGCAGCGATTAAGTTTTTTTTACAAAATGGATTTGAAGGAGCATCTCTTTCAGAAATTGCAGAGGAAGCGGGCATTAAAAAAGCGTCTATTTATTCTCACTTCAAAGGAAAAGATGACCTTTTTCTCGAAGTATTAAAGGAAGCAAAAGCAGAAGAAATCGAGCGTAAACAGCAGTTTTTTGAAAAAGAAGATTGTAGCAATCCAGAAACGTTTCTCTATCATTATTTACTTTATGTAAAAGGGATGTTCCAGGAAAATGAAATGCTGAAATTTTGGTTGAGAATGGGCTTCTTCCCACCAATGCATCTATATGATGTCATTCAAAAAGAAGTAACAGAAGCAGAGAACTTCCAGGAGCATTTAATTGACGAAAAGTGCGCGAAATGGATAGAGAAAGGGCAACTTACTATAAAAGATGCAAACATATTTAACTCCGCTTTCACAGGAATTATCATCGCAATCATGGTTGAAATCGTTTATTTTAATTCAGGGAAAAGAGTGGATGATAAATTAGCAGCATTGTGGGAGGTTTTTTGGAAAGGAGTTTCAAGGTAGGGGAAGGGGGGAATTAAGTTTGCAAAAACATATCATTGTTAATATCCCATTTTATACGGAGGGAAATTCTAGCTTTCCAAAACCTGTACTAGGAAACTATGATTATTGGCTCCAAACAGTGGATTATTTTTTACGAAAATCGGATTGTTTTGAAATTCATTGTTGGAATGAAGAAGCGATTACTATAGAAGAACTCAAATCAACGTTTTATCCAGATATCGAAATACAGAAAGAGGATAATTTAACGATATTCCATGGAAAGAAAACAGCTGCTTTTGTCCATTATTTATCCAACAGCTATACAAATAAAGCTAGAGAATTAAAGTGGTTTACGGTGAATTTACTAATGGGAGAAAGGATGGTCTTTCATTCCAGTCATTGGGGAACAGAGATCTTTGTTCCCCATGCTACGGAAAAGGAAGTCGCATATATAAAAAGTGTATGCCCAAAAGATGCTCAAATCGAAAGCTATTGACTCGGATAGAAGTGTAATCAATGTATTAAGCTTCTCCAAATCCAAATGCAAAGGCTAATAATGTGAAAATCACACCTGCTATCCCATTTAAAAGAACTCCAAGAATAATATTGCTCCACTTTTTAGACAAAATAGCGAATACAATTCCAGTTATAGATAAAATTCCGAATAATAAGAAGAAGATGCCTGCATTATTGGCACTGAGAAAAAAGGATAATACAATACAAATACCAACCATAAGTAGAGATAACCATCCATTTTTTGTCATTAATAAGCCTCCATCCATTTGTAATAATTGTATTATACGATATATTTAAATGGAAATGGGGGTTATTTCCAGTTTTTAATGAAAAGAATCAACTAATCTCAATAGTTAAGCTAAATAAACCTTCCTCAAGCTCTCATTACATTCCGTATAAATAATTTTTCCAAATAGTGAAACTGATTAACGCGACACGCGTATATAGTTATATGTGGAATGCTTATAACATTCCTTATAATACTAAATTAATTCGTTAGCAAATGGAATTTTGAGAATATTTAAATATCATTAATGGAAATATTATACTATACTGAATGATAAGCTAATATTAGAAGAGGGGAAATTCAATGTTCAAAAAAAGGTTTGTTCTTTATGTATTTATTTTTACTTTCCTTTTAACGGGTTTTATTATTTATCAAAAAGTTACGGATGACACATATAAGGGAATGACCATTATTCCTGAGCAAGAGAAAGACATTCCATTATATGCGGGACTTACACCAACTAAAGACCAATACATAATGGACGGAAATAGCTGGGAGGCTATTTATGACTACTATGAGCAAGAACTTCCTAAGCATGGATGGAGTGTAGAATATATAGGCTCAGCACTTGAGGATAATGATTCAGCAAATGATTGGTCTGGATTTTATTCTCGATGGAGAAAAGCAGGCTTTGATGGTGAGCTATCCCTTTCTGCATCTTATAATAAGTCAGAAATGCAAACAGAAGTGATGTTTGACAAGCATCAAATTTTAGATAGTACTGTCTGGCTAAAGCAAAATCCAGAGAGCATTCGTATATACCAAAATGAATCTCAACAAGATGGTGTGGAAGTGAAAGATAAAGCAGCCATTAGCGAAATAGTCCAGTTCATAAATAGCGAAGCATATGATTCAAAAGAAACGACTATTAGTAGAAAGCATACAAAATTAATGGATTTAGGAAATTTGAAAATAAAGGTATATTATGAAAAGGAGAAGACTATTTTCCTTCAATCTGCAAAAGGAATAAAGGAAGCTAAGCCAGATCCCAGTTTTATGGCGTTTATTTTAGCAAAAGGGAATTGAAGGTTATTTTTTTGAAGATAAATGCGAAGCTATAGGTGGAATTTTAGCGTTTGGTGCAGTTGTTTTTTATTATGCTTCTTTAGGTAGGATAATCACTGCCGAAGAAAAGATAGCTGGCAGAGATTTAACGTATAAGATTCATCCATTTACAGGTTCTGCAAAAACCATAGACGAGAGTACTAAATAAACAAACGAGAGAAGGTTGTTTAAAATGGTACCTGTAGTTAGGACACTTGAAAAAGAGTGTTTTATCTACAGGTATTTTTTTATATACTTAAATTACTAAAAAGGGATTAGGAGACAACATGAGTAAGATAACATTTTCAACGAAAGAGATAAAAATGCTTAAAAGGAATCCAAATGTACAAAGTGTCAGTGAGCGAGCTATTACCTATACGGATTCATTTAAAAATAGATTTATGGATGAGTAT
>NZ_CATNHG010000135.1:0-12102 GCF_950097965.1 Bacillus sp. T2.9-1 | reverse complement strand
CTTTATTTTGGATTTGGATAGGTTACTACCACCAACCCATTATAAAGGCTTTTTTTATAGAAAAGTTTATTTGCGGAAAATTTAATTTATTTAGCTATGTTGAATTATTTTAATGCGACACTAGTGACATTTTTTAACAAAAAAAAGAAAATATTTCCTAAAAAACACAACATTAATCCAACTGATAGAAATCAATGACTACTCATTTCTACCAAAATCTTGCACTGACTCCGATCATTTGTTAACCTTTCCAATCCTTCTGTAACTAGATCATCCAATGCAATCTTGCTTGTTATAACTGCATTTCCATTAATCACACCACGTGCTAGTAATCGAATAACTTCAGGGAATAGATTATTATAGGCAAATGACCCACTAACCTTTACTTCTGGAGAAACGATTAAATTGGGACTAAATGAAACTGGTTTCTCCCACACACTAACTATTTTAAATTCTCCTCCTGGTCGGATAGAAACGATGCCTGTTGAAAATGTTGCTTCCACACCTGCAGCATCGTAAGCAACATCTACTCCTCCTTCTGTATTATCCAAAATAAAGCTTCTGACATCTTGCTCCATAGGATTGAGTACATAGGTTGCCCCTAATTCCAATGCTTTTTTCCGTCTTTCATCAGATACTTCAACGACAAAGATTTCACTTGCTCCTGCGGCTTTTACTGCCTGTAAAACAAGTAATCCAATTGGTCCTGCACCGAATATAGCAGCAGTGTCACCAAGACGAAGCTGACTTGTACGTACTGCATGTACAGCAACTGAAGTTGGCTCAACAAGGGCTCCAAGCTCTAAACTCATTTGATCTGGTAAAAGATATACATTCTCTTGGTTCACCACTGCATATTCAGCAAATCCACCAGATTTTGTATAGCCATAAGAGCCACCCAATTTACATATATTGAAATACCCTCGTTTACAGTTCGTACATTTCCCACATGGTGTTAACGGTTCAACAGCGACTCTATCTCCAACATTAGCCTTTGAAACACCTTCACCAACTTCGACAACCGTACCAGAAAATTCATGTCCCCATACAGAATGGGTACGAAAAGGGTATGCCCCAGCAAGATATTCATGCATATCACTTCCACAAATGCCTGCAAATGCAACTTTTATTTTCACCATACCACTTTCTAATGAAGGAACTGCTGTTTCTTCAATTCTGATATCTTTTGCTCCATAAAAATTGGCTGCTTTCATTACTGTACTCCCCTTTATGAAAATACTTACCATCAATCAGGAGGTTATTTTTTTCTATACCTCACCGATCGTTTGTTTAACCAATCAACCTTTTAAAGGATAAGTGTATCCCTTACTAATCTCCTTATCTTTGTTAAAGAGAAGACTTCCTGCTCTTTAATTCGGGATCGATAAGTCCTTGTAAAAGAAAACGCACCGCATAATCTGCAATCTCTTCGGATGTAAGATCTAAACTCCCACGATTTAAGAAACTATTATGGTAAGAATACATTAAAGTTCCCATAATAAAGTCAATAGCTAAATCAACTGAAGGAAAATGAATCGTTTTCTGCTCCATACATGCCAGCAATATTACCCGAAGTTGTTCCCAAGAAGGTAAGAAGACATCTTTTAGCATCCCAATCCTAGGACTATTCATTACAATTTCCTGCTGCAAAATATTAATTAATTCATGTTCTTCATGACGATACAGAATAAATCTTTTACAAAATTCTTTTAAAGCCTCTAAAGAATCCGATAAATCATATTCTGTCGTCATAAAAGATTCTCTCAACGGTTCAAAAAGTGCATAAAATACATTTTCTTTTCCACCAAAATGGTAGGATACCAACGCAAGAGATACCTTTGCCTCTTCACATATCTGCCTCACTGTTGTTCCATCATATCCCTTTTTAGAAAATAGATGCTTAGCGGCATGTAATATTTGAACTTTTACTTGTTTATTTTTTTCTTCATCATTTACTATTTGCTTTGCCATAGTTCCCTCTTCCTGTCCTACATGAACAAATAATGAACTTTTTAAAATACTAGTTTATGCTTGTCCTTTTTACTTGTCAATTTACACTTGGATAGAACTTTCGGCATTTTCCTACTTATTTATTTTTTAAAAAGTCAGGATCAGCGAAACTTGGATTTGGATATTTATAGAATCCCTCTCCTGTTGCACGTCCTAATTTTCCTTTATCAATATAATCAACTTTTAATTTATCAGCTAACTTTATATATTCAGCAGCTCCAGTTGCATCTGCTTTTCCTTTTGTAATGTTATAAGCAGTAGTAATACCGACTACATCAAGAATTGCAAATGGTCCCATAGGTGCTCCAGTTGCTACCATCCATGTTTTATCGATTATTTCCACTTCTGCTACTTCATTAACAAGTAACATTTGAGCTGCTTCTAACAGAGGAACTAATAAGGAGTTCAAAATATAGCCTGGCTGTTCTTTATGAAGTGGTAATGCAATCATTCCAATACTTTTTGCAAAAGCTATTACTTCTTCAAAAACACTTTCAGAAGTTCCTTTATGCTTCATAATTTCCGCAGTGTTATTTTTCCAAATTTCATTAGCAAAATGAAGAGCTAAGAACTTATCTGGACGTCCAGTAGCTTCAACAAATTGGCTTGGTAGAAGTGTGGAAGAATTTGTAGCAAAAATAGTTTTTTCTGGAGCAACAGTGGCTAACTGTTTGTAAAAATCTGTTTTAATTTGGACTACTTCAGGGATTGCTTCAATAACAAGATCTGCATTTTCAACCGCATCTGCTAAGTTCGAATAAAAAGAAAGACGACCATAAGCTTCCTTTAACTCTGCATCCGTAGAACCGATATCTTTTTTGTAGTATGGCATTAAATCTTGAAGGCGATCTTTTGCTTTTTCTAGAACTTCCTCATTTATATCGTATACGGATACTTTATACCCCATAAATGCAGTTTGAAAGGCAATTTGACTACCTAAAACTCCACTACCAGCAACAGTAATATGTTTGAAATCCATTGTAAATTCTCCCTTTCTGTTCCTTAATAGATTCATTACTTTAAAAAATAATAAACTATCATCTATTTGAACAATCGTTTTGAACGTTTGTTCAATTTATAATTTACGCTTATCCTTTTTTATTGTCAAACATAAACATCTTGCTTATAGTGAAAAACGAATACCAAGCACTAGAAAAGACATTTATTTCTGAATGGTGTTGCAACTCCATTCAGAAATAAATGCTGCTTCTGTAGATGAACTACTAGATTCCATGAAGATTAAAGCATATATACATGTTCAAAAAGCTAAATCTATGACATAATGTTTTTAATCTGATTATTCTAACTATTAAGGAGTGGTACTAAATGATAGAAAAACTTTACTGGTTACCTACAGGAAAATTAACGCTAGATCATTCTTCTTTAAATCAAAAATTAGAGCCTGGAAAGCTTGTAACCTTACAAATATGGTCCTATCTGCTAGAAACAAAGGATGGCCCTATCCTTATTGATACAGGTATGCCAGAATCGTTTATTGAAAATCCAGGTTATTTTGATCATACGCCATTTGAAGGGTTGTTCTTACCTGATATGAGAAAGGAAGATCATATTCTTTCCGTATTAGATAGAATTGGCTATAAACCAGATGACATTCAAGCAATCATTTCTTCCCATTTACATATGGATCACGCTGGTGGAAATCCGCTGTTTCCCAAAACACCTATATTTGTTCAGCAAGCAGAGCTGGATGTTTCTATTGGAAACGAAGGATATGCTCCACCAGAATGCACGCAAGCAGATTTAAATTATAAGGCCATTCAAGGAGATTATGAACTCATGCCTGGAATTCAACTTCTCTTCACTCCTGGTCATACACCTGGACATCAATCAATTCTTGTAACTACGAAGCAATCTGGGCCTATTTTATTGACGATTGATTTAGCCTATACAAAAGAAAATTATGAAGATGACATTCCATTTGCTACATTTGATCAACAAATAGCTACTGAATCGATTAGAAAAATTAAAAATCTTATGGCCGAAATACGTCCTACTCGTATTTTTTATGGGCATGATTTGGACCAAGCAACTACACAGAAGACTTACCCAGACTTTTCTTAGAGACAAACTTCAGATATAGTTTATTACAACTATTATAACAGTGCTATCCAGTTTCATTTTGATAGATTATGAAAAATCCACTCTAGAAAACAACAATAGTACCTGTCACCAAATAAGGTGACAAGCACTATTGTTTGCTACCATTTCCATTACTCAAATAACGTCATCTGCTCCGTCTCCCCAAGCCGATCAATCGTTTGTGGCTCATGATCTTGGAAAAATGCATGGTGCAGCCATTTCTCCTTCGTCATAATCTTTTTACTAGCATCATTTGATGGTCTTAAGCGGCAGCTATAAAGGATTGGAAAATAATCTTGCAAAAATTTACCTTCTGCATGTGCTGTTAACGCAATTATTTGAAATCCTAACTGTTCGGCAACGAAAAAGACCGGACTTAACACATGGTCGCTCGATGCTTTTCCGAATGGATTATCGAGAATTACCACCCTATTACGTTTTCGGTTAGTTGGTTGATGTTTTTTCTTTTCTGCTACATAATTGAGTATGCCTAAAAATAGAGTCATATTCTTACTCCATTTTTCCCCACCGGACCAGACATTACTTTGCTCCCAGCTGTAGTTCCGAGTGGATACCTTATTATCATTGGTTACTTTGCGACAGTTTACTTTTAAAACATCATTACTCATTACTACTTGGAGTAACTGTTTCGTCTGCAGCCATTTCTCTGTCTCTTTTCGAATTTTCACTGTATCTTGTTGTCCTAAGTCATTTAAGAATCTTTCTGAATCCAATTGTTGTAAAATCCATTCAATATAGTCTCTTATTCTCATCTTACCAGCATCTTCTTCCCATTCAGGAATTTTAAAGGTATAGATTTGCTTCCAATCATCTTCCACCTTCACTCTTGTTTTCTTAGGAATTTGATTGATTTCTTCGACCAGTGTTTGTAAATGGGAATGGATTTGATTGATAAAAAATTGTAAATCTTCGTCACTTTGACGGATATGCTCCATGGCATAGTTAGATATTTTCTCAATACGAAGAAGCATATTTTTCTTAAACTCTAACAAATCTTCATAGTTTTGTTTATTATCTAGGCCAGTGATAGCCATCTGCTGCAGCTTAATATTCGAAATTTCACGATTACAAAACTCTCGGAATTTTCGTCGAGACTTTTCCACTTCCGTCTGCTCTGTTTCCGCTAATTGTTTATTCTGCTTTAATTCCTTCACTACTTTATCTATATATTTCTGGCGATTATAAGTAAAGGTAAGTATTTCTTCCTGTGCTATAGAAAATGGTACAATATGCGGTGCTTTAAAATGATGACTGTCCTCAAAAAGATCCATGCCTAAAATCGCTTCACCTATAGAAGTTAACTCCTTTTTAATTCTTGCTTCTTCTTTCTCTAAATATGCTTTTCTTTCGAGTAAAGCCTCTTTTTCTATTGCTAGTTCTTCCATAATTTCCGATTTTATTTTGGTAAAATGAACTACTTCTTCTAGGAATTTCTCTTTAAATTGTTTCACTTTTAGTTGCCATATACCATGTTGTCTTTCTTTTCGGGTGTTTCTGCGCTCTACTTCATTTACTAGTTTCTCAATTTCACTTTCAACAGTTTGCATTTGATTCCATAACTGATCTTGCAATAGCTTGTGGTCACTTAGAAACTCTATCGTTTCATCTATATAAGGATGTTCCTTTTGTAACTCTTCTATTTGATTTTTTACTTTGTTAAGAGAATTTTGATTTGCTTCTCTTTTAGCGAGTAATTCTCCTTCGGCAACCGTTATTTCACGAATTTTCATTTCTAATGAGAACATTTTTTCTTTAATTGTCGATTTATCCTCATTTGAAAAGATCGGAATAATGGTTCCTAAAGATTTATACTCCTCCTCTTGCTGAAGCATTTCTGCTCTCACCTTATTCCTACTTATCTGTTCATCTAGATACTCTTTCTCTTCCTTAAAATCAGTTAGTTGTCGTTCAATTCCGATAAGCTCTTTTTTTATTTCTACGAGTTGATTTCTAGTATCTATTTCTTTTCTAGAGACATCTAGAACTTCTTTGGCGTACTGTACATATTGTGTCCCTTTATCGATTTTTCCTTCTAACCCATTTTTCTCATCTCGATAATCTTTAACCGTAATTGTATGCTTTTTCCCTTTATCCTGAAAAGAAAGTATAAGTTTTTTTTCCTTTTGAAGTTGCTGCTCTAAATTCTCTAATAAAGCTTTTGCTTCATTCTGCTGATTCTTCCATTCTGTTATGCGAGCAAATGGATATGTTTCCAGAAAGTTTCGGAATGTCTGCTGGGCATCTTGCCATTTCTTCACTTCCAATTCTTTTTCCTCACGAAGCAGAGTAGCTTCCTTCGCAATCGTACTAACCTGTTTTTTCCATTCCGCGAAATGATTTTGACTTGAGTTTGCTTGCCAGTGAGACGGCACTACCCAATTTTCATTTGCTTGATAATCTTGAATCGTTAATGCTTCTTCAGTAGTAAGTACCACAATTGGGTATTGCAGCTCTTTGGTCATATTGGAAATTCGATCTAGGAGCTTCAACTTAGATTTTTGTGTTGTAACCAACGTAATCGGCCATAAAGGGTATTGTTTTGCTGCTTGCTTTTCTGCTTCATCTAATTCTTGTAAATACTCTACTCCAGTTACTACATAGTCCAATTGATTTTTCCATGACCAAAGCTGTTTTTCAAGGTAGGAATCCCCAAAGAAAATATCTTGATTCGCGTAATCATCAACAAAGCGATGGGCCATTCTTTCTTTATCCAGTAACTTCTCCTTTTCTTTCTTTACATTCACCAATGTTTCAGTAATTCTATGTTCAATGGATTCTTGTTTTAAATATACTGTATCAAGGGCATTCCATGCAGCATAAAGAGTTGCAAGTTCTTTTATTAGCTTTTTTTCTGCTTGTTCTCCAAGTGACAGGTTATAGGAGATTTTGTCCATCTCTTTTTCCAGATTCATCACTTGCAATTGAACCTCTTCTTTTCTTTGCTCTGCTTCTTTTATCTCCACCAGAAATTGCTTCATTTCCTGTTCCAGACGAATGATTTCTTGATCGAGATGCTGTGCTCTATGCTGCCATACTAAGAGCTCTGCTTCAACTTTTTCTTGTTCTGGATTGGCAAGAATTTGTTGTTTTATACGCCCCATATCCTTTTTAAGATAATTAATTGTCGTAGTAATTTGTGTATTAAGTGCCTCTATCTCCTTCTCCCTTGCCAATAAATCACTTTGCTTTGATTCTTTACTAGCAATCCCATCCATTATAGGATTTAGTTGATACCTTATCTCTTGCTTATTTTTTTCTAACCGTTCAAATTCTCCTTCATACCACCCTAACAAAGTTGCTTTTACTTCCACTAATTGTTCTCTAAAATCTTGCACTTCTTCCTTTTGATCATGCATTTTCAGTTCTGCTTCTATGTTGGTTAGCGCTTCTATTAATACACGTTTTTCGTTCTTTAAACCTTTTAGTTTTAAGGAGTAAAATTCTTTTTTATACCGCTTGAGATTTTCTTCTTTGTCATTTTTTTGTTGATAACTTTCTTTATAAGCTTGATTTAAATTCTGAAACTTCCACTCTTCTTGTAAAATATCAAAAGAAGCCTCTTTCACTTCGTATAAATGATTACTCGAAAACCATTCCTTCCATTTTTCTGTAATACTTTGTTGTTCTGCTAAGTAGCTTTCTTTTTGGCTAATCGCTTCCTTATAAAGACCTTTTACAAACTGTTTCGTTTTTTCATAAACATTTTCTTGAAAATGAAGTACTTCATATTTTTTTGTGAAATCTTCCAATTTCCTTTGTATTTGTTTATTTTCTTCTAATGTTTCTTTTAAATTTTGATAGTTTTTTAAACTGGCATGCTGTTGTTCAAATGTATTAGCGAACAACTGCGTATCATGACCAACAATTGAATTTTCTACTATAGGTATTAATAGACGGTCAAATAATTGATTCGTGTTTTTGCAGTCGTCAAAAAAAGCTTCTACTCCCCCTTCTGAACTATTAATTTTCGCAATACTTTCCCATTCACTTGTGATGATTTGAAATTGTTCTTCTATATACTGCTTATACTCTTTAATTGTCTGAAATGTTCTCGCCGATAAAGATTTTTCTCGCATATAACTATAGTAGTCTTGCATTTCGCCTTTTTCTGCCGTTCTTTTTCCTGCTTTCCCTTCTTTCACAAAAGGAATTTCTTCCATGCTGTTTGCATCGTTTTCTCCGTAATCATAGACATAGCGTAGTGAATCGATTCCTTGTTTTGTTGTAAATAGCGACACCGCTGTTACTACATAATGTCTTGGATTATCATTGGTAATCCATTCAATGGCAATATGCGCCGGAGCATTCTCAAGCATTAATGTATTCTTGATTTTCCGATCTGCTAAATCTGTATGAGGCAAAATAGCTTGCAGGGCAGTTTGAATAAAAACAGTCTTTCCTCCGCCGTTTTCTAAAAGAATCGCACTATTTTGTCCATCAAATAAAAAAATCTCATTGTTGTAACGCTTATTCCCCTCTTCATAGATCACATTCGTTAACCGGATTTTGCTAATCGATGGCATGACTTTCCTCCTTACTAAAGCTATAAATAAACTCGAAAATGCCTTTATTATATTCCACTTCCATAAAATATCGCTGAATGATTGTTTTCGCCTTTTCCGTTAAGGTTATTTCATTATTACCAATATCTTGGATTAAATCTTGATCAATTAAGAATCGCTTTACCGTATTCATGAAACTAAACCGACTGATTGTATTTCCAGCCTGCTTTTTAGCCGTTTCCTTAATATCATCCATGTCTTCCCATTTCTCGATAATGATACTCCAATTATAAGAAAACTCCTTTTCCAGTTCCTTCAATGTATCTTCATCATGCGTCTTTAGATGCTCTATTCGTTCATGAATAAAGCGCACCCATTCATCCAATCTTAAGAAAAGTCTTGTGGGCTCTATGCTTTGATAGGTATCGTAAAAACTACCAAAAAGGACGATGGTCGCAAAATAAAGCAAATAAATATCTCCATTTGTTGCTCCAGAACGTAAATAATTTCGCTTCAGCCATTCATTGCTAACATGAAAGGGGGATAGTTTCGTTTCTGGTATTAATAGCATTTGTTCGCTGGTATTCACAATAACACAGTCCACTTCTTTACTAAATAGATCGAGCAATCCTCGAATTTCGTCATCTGCTTTATATTGCTGAACAGCTTCTTTATCTGCTACACCATCCCGAACTAATCTTGTATATATTTGAAAAGCATTCTTAATCGTTTGTTCCGAGTAATTCATTTTCTTCTCCTTCCAAAGAAATAATCATTTCTTGAATTGAATAGCGGGCAAATTGTCTAATAACACTCTTTTCTTCTATAACAATAAGCGTACGATTTTCTATAAGTGCCAAAGCTTCACCAAGTAAGGTTGTTCCTTCTTCTTCCTGTATAGAACCTTGCGCAATTGGTGACCTTTGATGCAAGATTAACCAAAATTCATAAAAATAACGATTTTCATAGAGCGACGATTGTCCAATTTCGTCTAAAAAATGAAGATAGGAAGATAAAGTATTCCCCTTTCCTGTCTGATAGGCAAATAAAAATAATTCCATAATCTCTTTATATTTTTTCATTAGATTTTTCCGATAAGGTCCATCTTCGTCTTCATTACTTAGCTCTATTAATCCTTGCTCCACTGGTTTTTCTCTTTCTTCGTTTATATTTTGTTCAGCCAAAATGGTTAGAGGTGACCAGAAGTGATTTTCTTCCACTTTTAAAAATGGGTGCAAAACGCCTTGCATCGCTTCAAAAGGTAATGGTGTGGAAATCAAATGAGAAACAATATCTTGATCGAAATTAAATGCTTGTATCCCCGTATAATATAGCGATTCTTGGGCAGTCACTAGCGTAGTATTTTTTAAGGATAGTGTCTGTTCCAACAACCTTGAATGCTCATAATGTACTCCTTCTAATTCTCTTGTAATGGTAAGAATTAATTCATACGTTTTGTGCTCCTTCTTGTGAACATCTTTGGAATACAATCTTTCTCTTGTCTCTTTTACAAATTGGCGGAGCTCTTTAAATTCTTCATCTTCTCTTGATAATCGGGCAGAAATATCTTCTAATAGCTGTTTATAGCGGGCAAAGGTTTCTTCTGAAACAATACTCCGCTGAATCTCATGTTTTAACTTTCCAATTCGTTCATCTAAACTTTCTACATCTATTCTCATTTCATTAATCTGGCGCAGAGCTCCTTTAAACTCCCCTCGATCCAATTGTTTCCGCAACATAAGCTGATTAATAGACAGTTGAAATTCACTATAAAATTCTTTCGTCGCAAACACTAATTCAAGCCCATCTTCATCCAACGTATAATATTGTGTATTGGTTTCCATATCAAAATTATTCGCTTTGAGAATAGAATAGTCTATTATATCCTCTTTTCCTGAATCCCAATTATAATAAGAATAACTGCGTTTCCTCCCTGTTGTAGGTCGAAATATTTGAATAATAGTTCTTGCTATTCTTTCATAATCCCGCTCATCAAGTATATATTGATTTTCCGTTAGCTTTTGCAAAAAGCGAGCCAATTGTTTTGTACCAACTTTATAATTCCGAATTAATTTCTGCTCAAAAAAGAAAAGCAAGGAAAGCAATCCAAGTCCTTTCATATCAACCATCAACTCTTGTTGATCTTGTTCTCGTTTTCTTTCTAATTCATATAATGGATCAAATAAAGCGAGACGGTGCATTCGTTCTCTATATCCATTCGTTATTTCTTGTAATTCAAGCTTGTCCAATTTGACTCCCTCCAAATTTGCTGCAACTCCTTAGTTTTAAGTGTTTCCTGTGGATAATAGCATCCGTCTTCTAAGAGGCGTTGAATTTGCAGTTGCTGCTCCAAAGGAAAATAGGATAAAAATTGACTGAATGCTATTTCTCTACTTTTTTGATATGCTTTTCCCATAGCAGATTTCTTATGCAAACAAGCTTCATAGAAAGGAAGTGCTAATATCATATTCTGTTTTTCATTCAAGGAATACCAAATGGATATGCCTTCATGATCTATATCACCAAAGTAGAAAAAATAGTGTTTAGCTATTACAGGATACTGCATAGGAAATTGTTCAATACTTTTTATTACTGCTTTTCCACTCCCGTAGATTAATGTAGAAAATTTTGTTTCTTTTAATACAGGAAGTAGCCCTTGAAAGGTTGTCTTATTTTCAACTATTAAATGAAACTGTTCTTCTACTGTTATTTGCATAGGATTAATTGCGAACATGAGTGGTTCAGAAACTGGGATAATTTTCAATGAATGAAAGAGACCGATTTTCTCGAGTATTTCTTTTCCTCCTTTTTCCACTATCCATTTCTCATCTTCCACTAATTCATAGCTCCGTTCTGGAGCAGGTACTTCTTCAGTTGGAAAAGAAAACTTCTGCAAATACTGATCAATCTTCTGGATATAAGGTAAGTGTTTTTTCCAAACATTAGGTTCTTCTTGATAGTATGCGTCCAAATTAATGGATGGGTGCAAGTTTCTTCGGTAGGATTGTAATTCCTTATGATAATCATCTACTAACATTTTCTTTTGAATACGATATTGAAAGGCAAGTGAAGGATTTCGACTATTTCTTCCTTTTGCTTTTACCATTCCAAGAATTCCTTCTGCTTCCAATTCCAACACTACTTGAGCAAATTCCTCATAGCTACGAATAAATGGCTTTATCACTTGTTCTAATTCAAGCAGTGATACAGTCTTCTTTGGGAATGCAATAAACAATTTTTTTATCTCTTCCAATACACAAACACTTCTTTCATAAGTAATTAAATCTACTATTATTGTACTAGATAATGGTATGAAGGCTAAATATTTTTTTGCATAACAAAGTGCCAGCGTATAATGGTAAATAAGTCAAATGGAAATTTCTTAGAAAAAAGACAAACTTTAAGAAAAGTCCCCTATTTCCATTTTTAGGAAGAATCAACCATCACAGAGTATTATTATAGGGCTCCT
>NZ_CATNHG010000134.1:0-13385 GCF_950097965.1 Bacillus sp. T2.9-1 | reverse complement strand
GATGCACTTAAACAAACGAATAAGAAAATCAAAAAAATAATTCAAAGTCAACTTGAACAGTGGATCGCTGGCCTTCCTAATTATATCAAGGCTTATTTGCCGATATCACTCTGCGAAAGTTGAGTAATATAGATAAAAAAAATTAACGTGGTCTAAACCGCCCCTCACAAAAAAAGGAGACAAACGCTCTTGCGTTTGTCTCCTTTTTTGACTCTTCATTATTTTTTCTTCTCATCCTCTTTTTCAATTTTCTCTACAGGAGAATGTCCCATCCAATCTTCTTGTTTCATCCGTTTTTTTCGTCTTCTTTGTGATACAACTATGACAAGAATAATAAGAACGATTAAAAGGAGAGGAACTCCAAAAGCTCCATAAAGAATATTAAAAAGACCACTAAAAAATTCTGACATGGTGAACCTCCTTGTAAATGCCGTTTCCCAACTTCCCATCGTACTTTCCACTATCTATATATACCTTTCCCATTTCACTCTTTTCTAAACAGAATTTTTAGTTCAACAGCCTTACATGAAAAAATCTCCTTAAATAAATTAAGGAGACACTAGGTAAACATTATATTTTATCCGGAGAAATTCTGTAAATCTGAAATGAGCAATATGTAAAGTTTATTTCTTTTCAGGAAGCTTTTCCAAGTAATCGATTGCCTCTTCCAATGTGCTTACTGGCACGATTTTTATATCTGTGTAGCCTTCTTCCTCCACTTGCTCTTTAATTTCCTTTTCATTGGTATCATCTTCTGTTATATCTTTTGGATAAAAGAATATATCTACATCTGCTTTATGGGCAGCAACTATTTTGTGCTGGATTCCACCAATTTGTCCTACATTTCCCTCTGCATCCATTGTGCCAGTACCAGCAATTTTGTAACCCTTTGTTAAATCCTCTTCCACAATTTGATTATAAACTTCTAAAGAAAACATTAATCCAGCTGAAGGGCCGCCAATATTTTCACTATTAATCGCAACATTGATCGAAGGATTTATTGTCATATTATCTTCAGGTGCAATGCCAATTCCGACTTGTCCTGTTTTTTTATCTAATACAATGACTTCAACGGATGCTTCTTTCTTTTCTTTCCCATGTATAAATTCAAGCTGGACAGTGTCGCCTGCTTGCTTGTCTTTTAAATACGCAATTAATTCATCACTTTTCGTAAATTCTTGGCCATCTACCTTTTGAATAATATCTCCAACTTCTATAATTGACTTTGCTTTGGAATTTTCTAATACTTGTGCAACGAAAATGCCATTATAGTCAAATTGAACTTTTTTTCCTGCTTCATGGAGGCTGGCAATAATCGCATTTTGCTTAGAAGTATCCATCATATGAAGCAATAGCTTATTATACTCTTCGTCACTAAGATTCCCTTTTACCTCTTCCTCTTTTCGTATTTCCGTATGAGGAGCGACTAATCCGTATAAATAAATATATGGATTATTTGCCTTTATCGAATAAACAGTTGTTAAATTGAGGCTTCCTTTTTCTGACTTAGTTCCATCTTCTACCGTCACTTTTGGCGCAAGTGCTTCAATGGAGCCTGGCTGGTTTAAATAATAGGGGGTTGGGATGAATAAGAGAATGATGAGTACCCCAAAAAGTATGGTTAACCACTTTCTTGAAAAGATGCTTTTTCTTGATTTATTCATATTTACATACTCCTTAGGATAATAATTTGCTTCTATAAATATATTTACATACATTAAATGAAAAAAGAATGAATTTCAGCTATTTATTCCATTAAAAAATGGATTTTCTATTTGATTCAATTGTTTTTCTTAATAAAAGGACACCCTTTTCGATTTCCTCTAAAGTTAGTCCACCATATCCCATCACAATTCTTTCCCTGTGTTTCCCTTTTACTAAGCTATATTGTTCAATGGGGTATACCTTCACTCCTGATTGTTCCATTTTATGTATGAATGTTGGACAAAAATCTACTCCTGGTATCTCTACAACTAAATGCATGCCTGCTGATTTACCTATAATGGTTGCGCCTTGAAAATTTTGTTGAATGGCTGAAACCAATCGTTCTCTTTTTTCTTTATAGATTTTTTTCATTTTGCGTACATGTCGATCTAAATATCCTTCCCTGATAAACTGGGCTAATACTAATTGTTCTAGTGAGGATGTATGTCTATCTGAAAACCATTTAATTTGCTCAAAGGAATCGACCAATTCCTCTGGTAAAATAACATATCCAATCCGCAGTCCTGGGGAAAGTATTTTGCTAAAAGTACCCACATAAATCACATGGTTAGGTGCTATACCTTGAATGGACGGTACAGGCGCCCCTTCATAAGTGAATTCACTGTCATAATCATCTTCCACAATATAGCAATTCATCCTTTTCGCATATTCTATTAGCTGAAGTCTTCTTTGAATAGATAGGATTCCACCTAACGGAAATTGATGGGAAGGAATTACAAAAACAAAGCTTGGTGATTGTTCTGGCAAACTATTTGGGTTAATTCCATTTTCGTCTACGGGAACAGGAAAAATCTTCGCATTACCAAATGTAAAAATATTCCTCATTTCATCTGTTACCGGGTCCTCAACTGCAATTCTTTTATTATCTTTTCCAAGCATTTCCGTAATAAGCTTCAACCCTTGAGTAGCACCAGATGTAATGAAAATTTGCTCTGCCCTGCATTGTACCCCTCTTACTCTTTTTAAATAGTCAACAAGTGCTTCCTTCAACTCCTTCATCCCTGCAGCTTCTCCATATCCAAAGACGGATTCCGATGAATGTAGACAAATCTCCTTCGTTATTTGAGCCCATTTCTTCCTAGGAAAATAATCTATTGCTGGATTGCCAGCTTTAAAATCAATATATGTATTTTTTTCATCCTCCGCTTTTTTGGGAGTGTCTTTCCTCTTCGGTCTCTCAACAAACGAAAGGGAGGTCCCCAGTGCTACAAAGGTTCCTGCCTTTGGTCTAACCTCCAAATATCCTTCTGCAATTAAACGCTCATACGCTTCTAGAACAATATTTCGGGAAACTCCAATAGTGCCTGCCAATTCTCTCGAAGAAGGTAATTTCTCTCCTTCTTTTAATTGTTTTTCTAATATGCCATTACGAACCTGATCATAAATTTGCTGGGTTAGAGAGATAGATTGAGATCGGTCAATCGTAATAAAAATCATAGGAATTTCCTCCAATAAAGACTAAACTGGTACTATAAAAGTATATATTTTCTGGCTCTATCCTATACCAGTATACCATGATATCATGAAAAAAATGGTCGAAAGGAGTTTTACTATGAAAACGATTGGACTTATTGGTGGTTTGAGCTGGGAATCAACGGCAGATTATTATCGATATATGAATACATTGGTAAAGGAAGAAATGGGAGGATTACACTCATCCAAATGCCTTCTTTATTCTTTTGATTTTGAAGAAATTGTTGCACTGCAAAAAGCTGGTCACTGGGAAAAGGCAACGGAATTAATGGTACACGCTGCAAAAACATTGGAAGCAGGGGGCGCTGATGTTGTTTTAATCTGTACAAATACGATGCACAAGATGGCAAAAGAAGTACAAGCAGCCATATCTATTCCTTTGCTTCATATTGCAGACGCTACAGGAAGCACTGTAAAAGAAGCTGATTTGAAAAAAGTTGGCTTATTAGGAACCATGTTTACAATGGAGCATTCTTTTTATAAAGAGGCACTATTAGAGCAAGAAATAGAAACGATTGTGCCCGAGAAAGAAGATAGAGAAGTTGTTCATCGGATCATATTTGATGAATTATGCAAAGGAATTATTCTTCCTGAATCAAAGGAAATATATTTGCGCATTATCGACAAACTGCTAGCTCAAGGTGCAGAAGGTATTATATTAGGATGTACAGAAATACCGTTACTTATTAAACAAGAAGATAGCTCTATTCCATTATTTGATACTACCTTTTTACATGCTAAAGCCGCTGTTTCCTACGCGCTCAGTAAAGAATTCGCTTTAAAATAAAGCTTAGTAAAGTCCTTTCTTTCCTCACTCGAAACGAACCAAAAAAATACCATGTCTTATTAACGAGGCCACTGAAAAAGTGAATTACCTAGTGAATCGGTAGTTACCAAACCATTCTAACTTAGTGTAGGTTTTTGTTTTCCGAGGCTTACCGCTCGCTTTCCACGGGGCGAGCGCCGAGCCGCTTCGTCGCTACGCTCCTGCAGGGTCTCGGACTTTCTCGCATCTCCCGTAGGAGTAGAGCGGACGCCTCTCCAAACCAACTTATTATTCGCTTTCAAATAAATAAAACCTCATTTAATTTGGAGAACTAGACTTTTTCAGTGGCCTCCTTATTAACTAGGGTACCTTTATCCTAGTTTTTTTTACATTTTCTCTAAACGGCTGTAAAACAAACTTAACGTCCTTCCATGATAATAAAGCGAATCAATCATTTGGAGGGAAACAATTTGAACACTAAATCATGGAAAAAAAAGTTATTACCAATCGCCGTAATCTCCTCTTTATCCGTTGCTGGGATAGCAACAGCACTCTTTGGAACAGAGACAGAAGCAAAAAATAACGGAAGCAGTAATGGCAAGCCTAAAAACATTATCTTCCTTATAGGAGATGGAATGGGTGTTTCTTACACTTCTGCGTATCGCTATTTAAAAGATAATCCAGAGACAAAAATAGCAGAAAATACATATTTCGATCCCTACTTGGTTGGTCAGCAAATGACATATCCAGAAGATCCTGCACAAAATGTGACGGATTCTGCATCTGCAGCAACTGCTATGTCAGCTGGTATCAAAACATATAATAATGCCATTGCAGTTGACAATGACGAAACGGAAGTGAAAACTGTCTTGGAAGCTGCAAAGGAAAAGGGAAAATCTACTGGTCTTGTTGCAACATCTGAAATTACACATGCGACGCCAGCTGCTTTTGGATCCCATGATATAAGCCGCAAAAATATGAATGCAATAGCCGATGACTATTTCGATGAAATGATAAATGGAAAGCATAAAGTCGATGTTCTATTAGGCGGCGGAACAGATCTATTTGTTCGTCAGGACAGAGATTTAACGACGGAATTCAAAAAAGCTGGCTACAATTATGTCACCAATCGCGATGATTTACTGAAAAATAAAGATACCCAGCTACTTGGACTATTTGCTGAAGCAGGCATGCCAAAAATGATAGATCGAGACAAAGAAACTCCTTCCTTAGAGGAAATGACGAAAACTGCAATTGAAAGCTTAAATAAAAATAAAAAGGGCTTTTTCCTGATGGTAGAAGGCAGCCAAATTGACTGGGCTGGACATGATAATGATATTGTCGCTGCAATGAGTGAGATGGAAGATTTCGAAAAAGCGTATAAGGCAGCAATCGACTTTGCCAAAAAGGATAAAAACACATTAGTGGTAGCTACTGCTGACCATTCTACAGGAGGATTCTCGATTGCAGCAAACGGCGATTACAACTGGTACGGAGAGCCAATCAAAGCAGCAACAAAGACACCTGACTTTATGGCAGAATTGATTACCAATGGCGCATCTGTTGAATCTACTTTGAAAAAGTATATCAATCTATCCCTAAAGTCAGAAGAAGTTCAATCCGTTCAGAAAGCAGCTGAAACAAAAGATTTAACTAGTATTGACAATGCGATTGAAGATATCTTCAATAAACGGACCAACACGGGATGGACTACAGGTGGTCATACTGGAGAAGACGTTCCTGTTTATGCATATGGACCTTCTAGCAATCTTTTTGCTGGACAAAAGGACAATACAGATCATGCTAAAGTTATTTTTGACCTACTGCAGGCAAAAGTAAAAATCACGGACAATTAAAAAAGGCTATTTTCGTAATGTTTGTTGCTATCGCCCGCAGCCGGAATATCATCTTGCTGATAGGCGGTGGAGATTTCCATCTCTTAAAATTCAGAGATTCTGAAAAAAAATAGGCTTCTCTTCGGCTTCTATTTGAAGGGAAGCTTTTCAATTGGGAGGATTCAACCTTGAAACGCTTTTTTATGTATTCATTTGCCTTTCTCTTATTAGCTGGGTGCAACAGCAATAAAGAGACTGAAGTAATTACCATTCAGGAAGTAGAGAAAAAAGAAACAAGCATGCAAAATGTTCCTGTTATTCCTGTTTCAACAGATGCATATATTCAAAACCCACAAGTTATTGATGATACTTCTCTAATAGCTGTAGGCGATTTCTACCGGGATAGGAAAGGCGAAGCAACATTAAAAGCCCTTGATGAAGAACCGAAGAGCATTCAGATTGATTCGATAAAACTGACAGTCAAAGATGCCAAGATAATCGATTATCGACCTGCATATAGCTTAATTGACTTCTATCATACCTATACACATGATGAGCAATTCATTTTCGTTAAGTTTTTCGTGGAAATCGTAAATCAATCGAACAAACAAAAGAAATTCTCTCCAATTGCTTTTATTCAGACGAATACAGATGAAATGATCACTTGGGAGAAGGATATTTATTTAGAAGAGCTCAATGGGGTGTTAAATCCAGGCGAACGAAAGAATGGTAATATAGGTTTCATTATAGAAAATTCCCCTATCAATGAAATTCAGTTAAGTACAAGTGATGTTTATAATGAACAAGAAAAGCTACTAAATAAGGCTAAAACACTAGATTTCCATTTTGAATAATAATAATAACATAGATTAATTACTTCTAAATCGATGAAAGAGAACAAGTACGTCAGGTAACCTTTTTACAGCGAGCTTGCGCTTGTGTGAGCCAGCAAGGTAATCTTGACGTATATTTTCCTACTAGCATACAATATCATAATGATTAGAACCTCAATGATGTCCACTCCATTATCCTGCGTGATAGTCGTTATATTTCATACAATAGGAATTTAGCGATAAACTACTCGTCCCTTTCACTAATTCATTTTTACGAAAATAGCCTTTAATCAATTATTTTTGGAAATGAACATCTTGTTCAATTGCTTTAGAAAGCGTGGAAGCAATCGAAATATCTTCAAATGATAATCCTAGTTGGATTGCAGTTGTAGCAATTTCTGGTCGAATACCCGATAGCGTCGTTTTGACCCCAATTAAGCTTAGCCCATTAATAAGTTGAAAGATTTGATGAGCAACCATGGTATCAATAATAATTACACCAGATAGGTCAATAAATAACTGAGATACCTTTTTTTCTGCACATTGTTTGATTGTGTTTTCCAATATTGCAGCAGCACGGGCAGTATCGATATCTCCAACAAGGGGCAAGAGTGCTCTTGTTTTACTCAAGGAAATAACTGGAGAACTTAGCTCATTAATCATTTCTTGCTGTGCTTCAAGCTGTCGGTTCGAATAATGATGATGCTCCTCTGTATATTTTAAAATTATCTTATCTAGAACTTTCATAACAGAATGATTCCATCCAATTACCCGCTTATGACTAACATCATGTTCTGTGGCATATTCTTCAATTAGCTGAAAATATTGTTCTCTCGTACGAATAAATTCACGAATAATAAAATGGATTGGCGTATCTAAATGTGCTTGATCTGTTGCAATTTCAAAAATCCATTCCTCTATATCTTCAAGAAATAGTTGCTTTTCCTTAATAAAAAGGCCAGCAAGTCTGTAATGAAAATCATTATTTTGTTTTTTCATGATTTCAATTACATGTGGGTCAGATGTTGCATAGACACCTTTCGGATCATTTTTTGTTAGATCGTTATACCACTCTTCTGTTAATCTATCTGTATTATCGATAAAATATTGGTAAACTCCTTCATTATAGTGCAACTACTTCCCCACCTCTAAAATTTGTTACTTTTAAACACGCCTAGAATTTTCATATTCTTTAATTAAAAGTTTAATAAGATTAGGGGAAATATGCAATTTTTTTATTTTTTAAGCAGTAACCAAACGAATCATATTTCCCGAAGGATCATATGTGTATAAATTATCCTTATCCTTTGTGAGAGTTGCTCCAAGCTCTGTCAATCTTTGTGTCAATTCTTCAAGCTTTTCCTCACTAGGTATCTGTAAATCATAATAAGCTAAACCAACATGATTTTTCTTTGGAACAGGTGCACCAATACCGTTCCAGACATTTAAACCGATGTGATGATGATAGCGGCCAGTGGAAAGAAAAAATGCCTGAGATCCATATTTTTGAACGACATCAAAGCCCAATCCTTTTACATAAAAATCAACTGTTTCTTCTAATTCTGCAACATGTAAGTGAATATGACCAAGAATAGTTCCATCAGGAAGACCATTCCATTTGCTATTACTAGAAGCTGCAAGCACTCCTTTTGTGTCCATATAGGCAGTATCCATTCTTACAAGGTTTCCATCCCATTGCCAATCTGCTGGATTTTTATCGCAATATATTTCAATTCCGTTTCCATCCGGATCAGCTAAATAGATTGCTTCACTGACATAATGATCAGAGGCACCTTGTAATGGATATCCTGTTTCTAGCAAATGCTTAAATACATTTCCAAGATGCTCTCTGGAAGGGACTAATATTGCTAAATGATAAAGTCCTGTTGTCCGCATTTTCTTGGGCTCGACTTGATCTAATTCCTCGATAAATAAAAATGCTTCCCCTGTTCCTGCACGTAATGCTGCTTGTTTCTTCTCTTTGCTTGCAATCGAAAGACCAATCACATTTTGGTAAAATAATAGTGACTCTTCTAAATCAGATACCTTTACCTTGACACTTTTTGCATAAATATTTGGGTTTCCGTGAAATGTCATTTATTTCTCCTCCTAACCATCTTCCTCACTTACTTTATGTAAGTAATTTTATTTTAATAATTAATGATTGTAAAGTAATCTAATTACAATTCATAATATTTTTACTTAAAATAATATTTATTGTATAATTATTGGAAGGGGGGATATTAAAATGAACCAAATGACAATTTGTCCAAGGTTTGAAAAAGCAATGAGTATTTTAAGCCAACGCTGGACTGGTTTAATTATTTATCAGCTATTGAACGGTCCTCAACGTTTCTGTACTATGGAATCCTCCATTGGAATAAGCGGAAGACTTTTATCGGAGAGATTAAAGGATTTAGAGCAAGCTGGAATTGTAGCAAGAGAGGTATATCCTGAAACTCCTGTTAGAATTGAATATTCTTTAACAGAAAAAGGGCGTTCATTAGAGCCAATTATGAAAGAAATTGAAAATTGGTCCCATTCTTGGCTAGAAGTGTAAATCTAATATAAGGATATCTCTGCAAAACCTTATGGTTTCATGCGAAGATATCCTATTTATCTAATAATAGCTTTTTAATCCTCATCTTTAATGTCTAAATCTTCTGGAATCGGCTCACTCCATACTTCTTCCACAAACTTTTTATATTTCTCTACTTGCTTAAAATGTGTATTAAATTGCTCTCTGTTGATAAGATAATCGTTTCCATCAAAAATTGCTCTAATTTGATTTTGTAAAATCAGATTTTTTACCTTTATTTCTGATACAGCAAGCAATTCTGCAGTTTCCTTCACTGATAAATACATTGATTCACCTCTTTTTATTCAATAGCCTTTTTTTCTTTACACGGATTCCATTTAAAATTAACTCTTTCTTTATATTGTCTTCATTAATCAACTGTATAGTTAAGTTATCGGTACAATCAAAGGAGGATGCATAAATGAGTTTCGTACTAAACAGCCTATTTTTAGTAATGATCTTTTGTTGTTTCTCTTTCATATTTTATCAGTCTTTCTTCGCAAAAACTAGAAAAGTAACTGCTCCACGTTCAACATCTCTTCCATTAGAAAAGCATTCCTGTGATAGCGAAAAGACAAGGGTATTCTCTAAAGATATTAAACTTTACGCAGAATAGCTCTCCCACATAAGAGAATGAATTCATTCTACAAAATCCCAGTTACAAAATACAGATACTTTTGCAAAAAGAAAGATCATCCTTTCTTTTACATCGATACGGATGATCTTGATTCCTCTTATTGATGAATATCTGTTTCACCCTTTTGAAAATGGAATAGCCACTCTTCCAAAGCAAAGACAGTCATTGGCCTCGCATAATAATATCCTTGGATAATTGGCCATTCATTTATAGAAGCTAAATAGTTAATCTGTTCTTCTCTTTCTACCCCTTCTATTACAATGCTCAAATGCAAGGAACTTCCGAGAGCTATGATTGCTTTAATAATTTCTCCGTCTTTTTGGGACTCCGGAACCCCATCAATAAAGGATTTATCAATTTTCAAGGTGTTTACAGGAATTCTTTTCAAATAAGATAAAGAGGAAACCCCTGTTCCGAAATCATCCAGTGTTACTGTAAAGCCAACATTTCTAAAAGCCTGAACAGATTGAATTGCCCCTTCAATATTACCAACTGCACTTGTTTCTGTTATTTCTAACTCAATCAAATGGGGCATTAACTTGTATTTCTCTACATTAGTGGTTAAGCTTGTCATTAGCCTTGGTGAGGTTACATAGGAGCCAGGTATATTAATAGCTACTGGTATATATCTATCTTGCTGTTGCCAGACATCAATTTGTTTAGATACCTCTTCAATAATCCAGTCTGTGACATCATACATTTTATCAGATGCTTCTAAAATTGGGATAAACACACCTGGCGACAACTCTCCATATAAAGGGTGCTTCCATCTTAATAAAGCTTCTAATCCAGCGACTTCCGTTGACTTTAGAAATACTTTTGGCTGATAAACTAAATATAGATGTTTTTCCAATAGGGCATCCTCTATCTCATTCACAAGATGATTAGCAAAAGTCTGTTTATGTTTTTCTGGATCATACAGGATGATTTCATTATCAAATCGAATGGAATAATGTGTTAAAACAGCGACAGCATTTTCATATAGCAGCTTGGAAGATGCTTTTTTCTCATTGACTGATAATGCAATTGCTGTCTCTACTTTGATGATTCGATCATCAATAGTTACCGGATTAGATAAAATAGCAGTTAATTGATTCAATTCCACCATTAATTTATCTAAGGATTCATTAGTCGTACTGACAATCGCGAAACGATTTCCCTCTATTCGGAACAATTCTACATTCGTTTGTATTAGTTTCGTACATAATTCTTCGATATAACCTATAATTTTATCTCCAAAGTAATAACCATACTTACCATTCCATTTATTTAAGTCATGTATATGAAGGATTGCCAGACCACTAAAATACGTGGAGGATTCAATCAACCTTTCGAACTGTCTTCGGTTTGGAAGCTTTGTTAATGAATCAAAGTAATTTAAGCGATAATCAACATAGCGATCCAATAGGCTAGACAAAATAGAAAATAATAAAATAACAAAGATACCGATTGTTACACCAATAATAATTGCTATTATACTAACATGGTGTGAGTGCGTATGGGTAAGTTCCATTTCTGTATCTACATAATATCGAATGGCATACATCCCTGTATAATGCATACTTGATATCGCTCCACCCATCAAAAGGGAGGTAACAATTTTCACAATAAAATTATTCATATATTTTTGTAGCTTCATAAAGATAAACAACGAAAAAAAAGAAGCTATTATAGCGATGAAAATGGATAAAATAAAATAGCCTAAATGGTAGGCATAATCAGCCTCTGACTTCATTGCTTTCATTCCAATATAATGCATGCTACTTATACCAATCCCCATAAAGATTCCAGCAAAAGCAATCCATTTACTAGAATTCTTTGCCTTACTAGATATACTGAAAGCCAAAAATGTAGCTAATATAGCTGGCACTAAGGAAAGAATCGTTAATGGTATATTGAAAGTCATATCAATCGGAAGCTTAGCCGCGCTCATCCCAATAAAATGCATAGACCAAATCCCGAAGCCCATCGTAATCGCCGCTAAACCTAACCATATATAGCGATGAAAAAAACTATGATAAACGATCCGTTCATTCATAGAAAGGGACGTATAAGAAGCTAAACATGCAATTAATACAGATAAAGCAATGATAGGAACTGAATATTCAACCTGTATATATGTTACTTGATCGACACTTGGCAATGTAAAAATAGTAATTTCTCCTCTATAAATACGTCTATGAGGGATATCATTCTTGAATTAGCAGCTGTTCCCATTTACGTATTTTACAAATTTAAAACGACTTTTATCCTAAGTCTTTTTACTTATATACTTGAATATAAAGGATAAATCTATTTTAGACAATGGTTTCATTTTGGTATTATATTACATGGAAAACATAAACAAATATAAAAAATGTTAACCCATGCTATAAATTTTTTCTACCAATACATAGACTTATATATTATAAACTTGTCCTTATCCTTTTTATTCCCTACTTTTACCTCCCCCTCTTTTTCAAAGAATGGATGGCTCTCCATAAAAATTTGATATTCATTTGAGGGGTAATAGAGAATGACTTTCACCAGGCGACTGTTTTCTTCTAGCGAATACATTATATTACTGACAATCTTTTGAAAGAGAGGCAGAGAAAAAGGATTAAAAAAATAAAAATAATTATCTTGTGGCTGTATTGAATAATCCTCTGCTTTCCCTAACAGAAAGCATATCTTCTCTTTCCTACTCTTCCTGTTTTTTGAATAGTGTTCTATATTTACTAAAGCATCTTGATAATATTCTTCATTCATTTCTATTCCAGTTACAGTAGATTGAAATAAATAATGAATAAAAAAGTTCAATCGACCTTTCCCACATCCAAAATCGACTATATGATCAGTCTTATGAAGGGGAAATTCTTGAAACAGCTGTTCTAAATGCTCGTATGGAGTAGGTTCATACCGATGATAATGGTATGATTTATTGAATCCTAATTGTATTTTTTCGGTTTCGATATGTAGTAATTTATCGTAGTTCACTTGAAACACCTTTCTTTTTTATTTCTGAATACCTCCGAGTAGATCAAAGTATAAATTTTTACTTTAGCTTATCTATTTTTTCTTCTCACGATATTCGTTTGGGGAGATGCCAACTATTTTTTTAAATACTTTGCGAAAATATTTATCGTCTTGATAGCCGATCAAATTTGCAATATCATACACCTTTAGATTACTATTTTCCAATAATTCTTGTGCTTTTTGTATGCGTATGGATACTAAATACTCAGAAATATTTATATGATACTCCTGTTTAAATTTTCTCGATATATATTCTCTGCTTATGTAGAAACGCTCTGAAATTTCCTGAAGTTTAATCTCTCGATGAAAATTCGCTTTTATGTACTTTTCAATTTCTTGGATAATATTTTTTGATGTTCTTGTATTTTGTCTTTTTACTCGTCTAAGAAACAATGCTGTAAACTGTCACTTTATATCCTCTCAAATACCGTTGGAATTTTCAAATTCCTTCAGAATTGTTTATATACTTCTCTGGAATAATGTGCTAAATTTTTTGCATATTAGAAGGGGGAGTTTTTTTATG